>JBNJGZ010000031.1:7795-20578 GCA_051748065.1 Bacteroidota bacterium | reverse complement strand
TACAACAACATGTAAAATCACATTATCATAAGCAGCATCTGTGTTGTGGTTATGCTGATACCAATCCGATGCATTTACATGCAACTCTACGTTACCTGCCCAGATTGTAGAGCCGATCTTTAGCCGGGCATTGGAAAAATCGGGGCCGGCATCATGGTTTCTTATGCCCGGATGCTGAACTGTTACGGGCTCATCGTCTTCGGTTTTTAAGGGAGCATTAAATAGTTGATTTAACCATAAGTAGCTTACAAGGTCTTCTTTCATGGTTCATGTATTTTATGAGTAATATCTATCCGATATGTGTTAGATAAAATTAATAAAAGTATTTTAATTTTCAAAGGAAAAGTTGTATGTTTAATTCGTTTAGATTTAAATTAATTATAATATGGAAGTATAAACTAAAGAAAATGAAACAGATAGGTTTATATAGATTAATTGAAGCCATATGAAATTATTTTTTATTGTTAAAAGCCAAAAATCATTTTGTACATTTGTCTTTATGTAAAATTAAAAATTAAACATTATGAAATCAATAGTTTACTCATTTTCAGTATTTTTATTATTTTTAACGGTTATTCCTTTCATGTCACAGGCCCAGGATGATAATGAGGTATTTACCGTTGTTGAAGACGCACCGGAGTATCCGGGTGGCGCAAAGGCCCGTGTGGACTTCATAAAAAATAATTTAGAATATCCCGAATCAGCCCGGAAAAATAATGTTGAAGGTACAGTCTACATTACTTTTGTTATTGATACAGATGGGAGTGTAACAGAAGTTGAGCTTTTGCGCGGAATTGAAGAAAACTGCAACAAAGCAGCCCTGGAAGTTGTTAAGTCTATGCCCAAATGGATACCGGGTAAACAACGGGGAGAGCCGGTAAAAGTACAGTTTAATATGCCAATTCGTTTTAAACTGGAAGATAAGCGGAAGGAAAAAAAGGAAAGTAAAGAATCAAAAGAAAAGCACTAAAAAAAGTTGTGCTGCAAATTCCTTATAAAAGGATGGACAATTATTTGCTTCTCCCTTTCGTTTTATATTATATTTGCAGTTAAATCTGTAAACAATTTTTGCTGGATGAAGCCTTTGGAAGATAAGATGATGAGCATAGAGCTCAAAGTTCGACAACTGATTCAGGCAAAACAACAAGCACAAGAGCATGTGGAAAAGTTGGAACGCCAAAATCAGGAACTGAAGGAAAAGCTTCAACAAAAAGAAACGGATTTGCAAAATCAAATTAAATTAAATCAATTTAAACATTTAGCTACTTCCCTGAGTAATCAGGAGAAAAAGCAAACCAAGCATAAAATAAATGCATTAGTGCGGGAAATCGATTATTGTATTGCACTTCTGAATGACTAAGACAGCATTCAATACTTTTATGAAAGAATTAAACATAAATATTAATATAGCAGACAGACCGTATCGGTTGACGATTGACAGAGACGAAGAAGAGCTTGTTCGCAAAGCTGTGGAAACCATCAATGAAAAGGTGAAATCGTTTGCGAGAAGTTATTCTTTTAAGGATAAACAGGATCTTTTAGCTATGATTGCGCTTCAGTATACTACCGAAGCAATGAAGCTGAATAACCAGCATGAGTTTGTAGAACAAGAACTTGATCAAAGGCTGTCTTCATTGGATGATTTGCTGTCCGCTAATTTAGAAGAGTAATACTACGTTCTTTGCATAAAAAATATTACCCGCATTAATTCAATGTACTGTTTGAGGAACTCAACAGATAAACTATAAGGGTCAAGCTTAGTGGTTTGTAGAACAGGCCTCAACCTTCGGGTGCCGGTTTTCCGGCCAGTGGACGTTCGAAAAACCCGGTAGCCCTTTCCATGTCAGTAAAAGGGTTTTTCCCAAACAATTGAATTATGCGGGTTTGTTTTTTCTTGCCGGTAGCTTACAAACAATAGAAAGAACAATGGAACTAGTATGGATTATTATTGCCGGCATTGCCGGTGTGGGATTAGGTGTTCTGATTGCTGCTACAGTTATTAGAAAAAATATCGTTAAGAAAAGTAACCAGATTCTGGAAGAAGCAAAAGCTGAAGCAGAGGTAATTAAAAAAGAGAAGATAATTCAGGCCAAAGAGAAGTTTCTGCAACTTAAATCTGAACATGAAAAGGTTATAAACGAGAGAAACCAAAACATCCAATCGGCTGAAAGTAAGCTGAGACAAAAAGAAGAAAACTTTAAAAAACGCCAGGAAGAACTGGCCAACAAGCAAAAAGAAGTCAAACAAATTCGTGAGAATCTCAACAATCAACTCGAAATTGTTGAGAAAAAACAAGCTGATCTGGATAAGATGCATAATCGCCAGGTAGAGCAACTGGAAACGATTTCCGGCCTCTCCGCTGCTGATGCAAAAGCCGAACTGGTTGAATCCTTAAAAGCTGAAGCGAAAACCGAAGCTATGGCCCATATCAACGACATTGTCGAAGAAGCAAAAGATAATGCCAATATGGAAGCCAAAAAAGTTGTGATTAACACGGTACAGCGTACAGCAACGGAACATGCTATTGATAACACCGTATCGGTATTTAATATCGAAAGTGACGAAATCAAAGGTCGTATTATTGGTCGCGAAGGCCGCAATATCCGTGCTTTAGAAGCAGCTACGGGTATTGAGTTTATTGTGGATGACACCCCGGAAGCTATTATCCTTTCCGGTTTTGATCCCGTACGCCGCGAAATTGCGCGTTTGTCATTGCATAAGTTAGTCACTGACGGACGTATCCACCCGGCCCGTATCGAGGAAGTGGTTTCCAAAACCCAAAAACAAATCGAACAGGAGATTGTGGAAGTCGGTAAAAAGACCTGCATTGACCTGGGCATCCACGGAATAAATCAGGAATTGGTGAGGCTGATCGGTAAGATGAAATATCGTTCTTCTTATGGTCAAAACTTATTGCAGCACTCTCGCGAGGTTGCTAACCTTTGTGCCACAATGGCTTCTGAGCTCGGGCTGAATGCAAAAATTGCCAAACGAGCCGGACTCTTGCATGATATTGGAAAAGTACCTGATAATGAACCTGAGGTACCGCACGCAGTATTAGGTTCCAAACTGGCTGAAAAGTATAAAGAAAAACCGGAAGTAGTCAACGCAATCGGTGCCCACCATGATGAGATGGAAATGGAGACCCTGATTGCACCTATCGTACAGGCATGTGATGCAATTTCAGGAGCCAGACCCGGTGCACGCCGCGAAGTTGTGGAAGCCTATATTAACCGCCTGAAAGAATTAGAAGAAACGGCAGCCAGTTATCCGGGTGTTATAAAAACTTATGCTATCCAGGCCGGAAGGGAACTTCGGGTGATTGTAGGAGCTGAGAAAATGAACGATCAGGAAGCCTCAAAACTTTCTTATGATATTTCGCGGAAGATCCAAAATGAAATGACCTATCCCGGACAGATTAAAGTTACAGTTATACGCGAACACAGGGCTGTGGCTTATGCAAAATAGAAAAATAGCTTATTAAATCAAAGCTTACTGAAATAAACCTGGTCAAATGACCGGGTTTTTTTGTATTTTTGATTTTGTACTGAAGGGACATATATTTACTAAAAGCGCTAAATTTTCTTTATGAGTTATACGTATAAATATCCACGACCGGCACTAACTGTTGATGCAATGGTTTTTCGTAAGAATGCAGAAGGCTGGCAAGTTTTGCTGATCAAAAGAAAAAATGAACCCTTTAAAGACAAATGGGCTTTACCCGGTGGGTTTGTTGATATGAATGAAACGCTGGAAGAAGCCGTTGTACGGGAACTTCAGGAAGAAACCGGACTTAAGGATATTCCACTTAAACAATACCGTGCATTCTCTGATCCTGATCGCGATCCCCGCGGAAGGACCGTGAGTGTGGTATTTTATGCTTTTGTGGAAGGCAAAACTAAAGTTAAAGGCAGCGATGATGCAGCAGAAGCTCAATGGCATAACTTAAACCAGTTGCCCGGCCTGGCTTTTGATCACCAACAGATCATTCGAAAAGCAATTGATGATTTGAATTTATAATGCGTTCTGTTTTGAATGTGTATAAATTTTGCTTTTTCCTGATTATGTTTCTATTTATAATGGTTTTTGCTACAAGCAAATAAGTTTGTTATCCATAAAGAATAATTATTTATTCATGCCTGAGCCCATTCATAAATATTGCTTTAGGAATGAATAATATTTACTTTTGGGCATGTTAATATAGACTACGTTCGAAGGTTACTAAATAGAGTCTGTCAATAAAGTCAGTGTCTGGTTTATAATGTTCGAGTTCAAAGTTTACCCCGTTTTTTTTTATCGGGGCCTGCGCAGCCCGAAAATGCGCAGTTTACTCAGGTAAATGAGCAATTTTCGGGCAAGCGTAACGCAGTAAATGGGACTTTATGGAAAGACTAAAATAATTCTTTGCAATGAAAAAAACATTAAGATTAAAAATTTTTGCCAGCTTTTTTCTTTTGATTGCCATGCTTGCAATTGCCGGGACAATTTCAGTATTGGAATTCCGATGGCTTACAAATTCCGTTCATGGATTGATTCATGATAATTATAAATCCATAGAAGCATCCAAGTCGATGATTGAAGCATTAGAGCGTGAAGATAGTGGTGTTTTGTTATTACTTCTCGGCGAATGGGAAGAAGGAAGAAATACTATAAAATCAGCCGATAAAGAATTTGATAAATCATTCAGAACAGCTAAAAACAACCTTACCGAAAAGGATGAAGGTCAATATATTAAAAGTATTGAAGAAAGATATAACAGGTACAAGGAGCAGTGGAAACGCCCAATTGCCGGAACGGAAAAGCAAGGTGATATGGAATGGTATCGAAATGATATTCACAAATTGTTCCTCAATACAAAAGCGGCTGTTAATGACTTAATGACTATTAATCAAGAAAGCATGTATAAAGAAGCCTCGCATCTGGAGGAGAAGTCCAAACGAGCTATCATGCCAGGTATTGTTGCTATTATTGCAGCTTTGGTGTTTTCTGTGATTCTAAACTTTTTTATAACACGGTATTTTGTTCGTCCTATATCACAATTAACTGATGCTGTTAACCAGGTTCATGAGGAACATCATACACTTGGTATTAATATTTCATCTAAAGATGAAATAAAAGACCTGGAAATGGCAATTAAAAAACTAATTCAACGATTATTAAGAAATTCCAAACATTCTAACTCATAAATCAAAATATTTGAGAAAAAACCGGAAAAGATAAGTTAAGTTAAGTGAACCTACTTATCCCGGGTTGATCTCTACTTTGATCAAACGAAGATTATGAAACTTTTATGTTAGCCCAAATCACACTAACAATGACTAAAATACATTATAGCATGGAGGTTCCAATGCATAAATGACCAGGTAAACATAGTACCATTAAAATAATAAAGACGAATGAATAAAGCTATCGTAATAAAACATATGGGATATATATTTATCCTCAATGGTCTGTTTTTATTTATTTCATTCCTGATATCCTCCCATCTTGAAGAAACGTCAACAGTGCCACTATTGTTTAGTGCGATGCTTTGCTTTGTTTTTGGTTTTTTCCCTTTGATATTTGTAGATGAAAAGAGCGAGATTAACTTTCAGGAGGGATTGTCAATTGTTGTTTTTGGCTGGCTGACCACTTGTGTTGTAGGCATGTTACCATATTTGATGTGGGGAGGCGATTTTACTTTGATTAATGCCTGGTTTGAAAGTGTTTCCGGTTTTACTACAACGGGTTCTACCATTCTGGGTGATGTGGAATCTTTACCGAAGGGTCTCTTATTTTGGCGCTCTACTACTCACTGGATTGGTGGTGTAGGTATTATCATATTTGTTTTGCTGATACTTCCCCAAACATCCGGTAAACGCGCCAGTATTTATAATGCTGAAATATCCAGCCTGGCAAAAATGAATTTTAAAGCAAATGCCCGCGTAATCGTATATATACTGGTTGGGGTGTATTTAAGTTTAACCGTTTTAGAAACCGTTCTTTTATCTTTATTAGGAATGGATGTGTTTGATGCTATCAATCACTCCTTTGCAACGGTGGCAACAGGTGGGTTTTCCACCAAAAATGTCAGTATTGCTGCTTTTGATAGTGCGAGTATTGAAATGGTTATCTCGGTTTTTATGCTGCTTAGTGGTATTCATTTTGGCTTGCTATACGGGACGATTTTCTTCAAGAAGAAAAATATATTTACTTCCCGGTTAGTGAAAACTTTTGTTTTGGTTTTATTTTCCGGAGTTGTTCTCGTATCAGCAAAGCTTTATTTTTCCGGTCAGTATGATATTATGGATTCCTTAAGATATGGAACATTCCAGGTCGTATCTCTGGGAACAACTACTGGTTTTGCTACCGCAGATAGTGCCCAATGGCCCATATTTGCCCAAATGATCCTTATATATTTTACTATCCAATGTGCCATGACGGGTTCCACTTCCGGCGGACTGAAGTTTGACAGAGTCTTTATTTTCTTTAAAATGTTAAGAAAACAAATTAATCAATTACGACATCCGAGAGCTGTTTTTACGCTTAAAGTTGACGGCGGAAAAATAGGGCAAAAAGTGGAACAGCAAGTGCTTGTGTTTATCATTATTTATTTAGTTTCCATATTTGTGACGACTTTAATTCTTACAAGTATGGACATTGATGGAACTACAGCTTTTTCCGCTTCTATTGCAACAATCGGAAATGTTGGGCCGGGCCTTGGTGAAGTGGGCTCCATGAATAATTATGCGGACCTGCCCGTTTTGGCTAAGTTTGTATTATCGATTAATATGCTTTTAGGACGTTTAGAAATATTCAACATTTTTGCATTGATATTTGCAAGCAAGAAATTTAGGTGATATCATATTGTCAATCAGTTAATTTTACAAATAATCCAGGCTGTTGGTTTGTTTTCCGGTGAAAGGAGCAACCGCACGGTCATAAATTCCATGGATATAGGCAATGGCCATACCATAATTTGTGACAGGAATCCCGGCGTCAACAGCTGGTTTTAGCCGTCCTACAATTTGTTTTTGGGTTAAGACACACCCGCCGCATTGAATGACTATAGCATAGTCATGGATATCGCGTGGTAAATCATTAAGGCCGTTAACGACATCGTATTCCAGTTTCTTCCCCGAAAAATTACTGATCCATCGCGGGATCTTAACCCGCCCAATATCATCGCAGGAAACATGATGGGTGCATGATTCCAGGATAAGCAAGCGGTCTCCGTCTTTCAGACGGGAAAGGTGAGGTGTTCCTTTCAGGTAATTGTCGAAATCACCTTTATAGCGGGCTAACATAATACTGAAACTGGTCAGTGGAATATGCGCAGGTACGGATGCGGAGGCTTTCAGAAATACCTGGCTGTCGGTTACTGCTAAAGCGGGCTCCGGACTTAACTTGCGCATCAGGCTATCTACTTCCCGTTCTTTCACAACCACGGCAGTACAATCATTATCCAGAATATCACGTATGGCTTGCACCTGAGGCAGGATCATCCGTCCTTCAGGAGCTTCAATATCAATAGGAGTTATCAGTAATACCAAATCACCGTAGGTAAGCAGATCGCCCAGCAGATTGCGCGATTTATAAGCAGACTCCGGCATCTGATTGCGTATCAGACGGATCAATTCTTCACGGCCTTCATTATTAATGGCGGAAAATCCAAGCACTGTTTTTCCAAGCCGGGTTTTTATCTTATCCTGAGTCTCTGTGCTTAGCTTTTGAAGATCACTTTTATTATGGACAATCAAATAGGGGATATTATGTTCTGCAAAATCTTTTGCTAATTTTAACTCTTCGTTATCAAACTGGTTGCCGGTGATTACCAAAATGCCAAAATCAATTTGTTTTAGCATTGACCGGGATTTCCCTACACGCTTTTCTCCAAGTTCACCAGTATCATCTATTCCGGCAGTATCAATCAGAATAACCGGTCCTACACCTGTAATTTCCATGGTCTTTTTTACCGGATCCGTTGTTGTTCCGGCATAATCGGACACAATGGCAATTTCCTGCCCTGCCAGCGAGTTGATCAGTGAGCTTTTGCCATAATTCCTGCGCCCGAAAATTCCAATATGTGGCTTGCTTTCTTTTCCTTTTGCCATTTTATTGTTTTTTGCTTTGAGGTACCTTAATCTATTATTATGAGTGAAATATATGTTTTATTCCGGCTTATCCATTATATCTCCGATTGTAAATCCACTTTTGATTAGATTGTCCGGCTTCATGATTTTCTGAAGTCTGATCGGGTCTATAATGTTGAGTTGCTTATTTGCAGCAAACACATCTACCTTATTTTCTTTCATATAGTTAGCGAGTTTTCCGGCATCGTGATATCCTGAATAGGGTAGGAGCACAGTCGTAACAGCCGGACTATTATAGAGTTCTTCTTTTGCTTTTTGGGTGTTGACTTTGATGTCATTGAGCATATTTTTAGTGATTGAACGGTTTGCGGCAATCAGCAGCTCCAGGCTCTCAATAAGGGCATTTCCTATGGCCGGAATATAGGCATTTAAATCCAGACAACCCTGGCCGGATAAGTTGGTAATAAGCTGGTCGTTGGCATATATTTTATGTGCGCTGCTAATGACAAACTCGGGAATTACAGGATTTATTTTACCCGGCATTATGGAACTTCCGGTTTGCCTTGCCGGCAACTCCACTTCCTTACTTGCTCTGAGGTCGGAGCTTAGCAATCGTAAATCTGATGTCATTTTTTCAAGATTAACGGCGTGTGCTTTTAAGATAGCATGTACTTCAACCATAACATCCAGGTTGCTGGTGGCATCGGTCATATTTTCGCTTCGCGTGTAGGGTTGCCCGGTAAGCTTACGTAACTCATGAACCACTTCCATGATAAAATATTGGGGCACTGTAATTCCTGTACCGATTGCACTTCCTCCCAGATTGACAATCTTAATCCGCTCAAAACATCTTGAAACCCGCCACCAATCGCGCGAAAGCGCTTCGCTATAGTTAGAGAACATTTTGCCGAAAGAGGTTGGTACTGCCTCTTGCATCTGGGTGTAGCCTAATTTTACGGCGTTGCGGTTTTCGGTTTCCAAAGATTCGATGCCTTCCCGCATGTGATTGATTTCTGCCTCAAGCGTCTCCAATAACCGGGTAACGGCAACTTTTAAAGCGGTTGGAACTACATCGTTAGTTGACTGGTAGATGTTGGCGTGTTCAACAGGGTCAATATGCTGATATTCCCCCGGTTTATACCCTTTTTTTAATAAAGCAGCATTAGCGATAATCTCATTAATATTCATATTGATGCTTGTACCGGCTCCTCCGGAAATTGCCGGCACGATAAAGTGATCAAAATATTTGCCTTCGGCTACTTCGGAAGCTGCATCAGCCATAGCTTCTATAGCTTCACGGTGTAGCAGGTTAACCGGAATAGGTTGATCAGGATATTTAGTGTCTATAGCATCCAGGAATTTTTTATATGTCTGGTAACAAGCCAGTTTGGTTAATCCAATCGCCTGGTACCAGGCAAGCTGAAAACGGGTTTTATCCGGAAAATTCTCCTGTGCCCGTATCGAATGAATTCCGTATAGTGCATCGTCAGGAACCTTTTTCTCACCTAGAAAGTCTTTTTCTGTTCGCATAGTTTAAATTAATTTGTATCCAAATATAAAGTCTTTTTCAGGAAAAAATTGTTTTTTCTTCCGCTTGAATTGAGTTCTTTAAATAAACAGGGCTGCTTGAGTTGGTTTATGATTTGCACCATTGTCAAGCAGCCCTGTTGAGGATAAATGATAATTCCTTACCGGTTAACTTCTTACTTTTTTGTTTTTTGATCCAATCGATTTAACCCTTCAATACCTAACTCATAGTTTTCTTTTAAATCTAAGGTTTTTTCATATTTATCGCGGGCTTCATCATATTTTTCTTGTTGCTCCAAAGCTGACCCCAGATTATATGTTGCATCGATATTGGAAGGGTTGATGTTCAGAGCCTGACGGAAATTTTGTTCTGCTTTTTGATAATCACCGGTTTGAGTCAGGTAGATATAACCCAGGTTGTAATAACCTTTTTCGCTTTCAGGATTATTATCCAATAGCTGGTTGTATGTATTTATCGCCTTTTCTATTTCTTCATTTTCCTGGTAATACATGCCCAGATTATAAAGGGCTTCTTCACTACCCGGTTTTGCATCAAGTGCATTTTGATAATAATCCACTGCTGTGGACTTTCCTTCTCTTGCTGCTAATAGCCCTAATTGAATCCAGGCGTCAAAAAAATCCTGATTGATTTCTGTTGCCCTGTGGAAATCGCGTTTTGCTTTGGAAAACTCTTCCTTTTCTTTATTGATCATTCCACTTATAAAGTATATGCGCTGATCATTGGGGTCGGTTTCCTGGGCACGATTCAAAAATCCAAAGGCCTGGTCATAGGATTCTCTGTAAAAATGAAGATTGGCCATTTTTAACAAGGCATCCAAATTATCGGGATTATCAATCAGAATGCTTTCCAGTGTCTGTTTCGTTTTCTTGGGTTGCCCCATCGCGAAATAGATATCAGAAAGCGTGATCATATATTCTTCTTTGTTATTTTCATTGGCTATATTAATAGCGTCATTGATGTCACCTAGCGCCTGGTTGATATTACCTGCCTCAAGATAATGTTTGGCGCGTTTATGATAAAGTGAAGCGTTCTCAGGATTAGACTTAATTTTCTCATTAAGCCTTTCCACTTTTGTTTTTTTATTGGCGGCTTCTTTCTTGTCTTTACCTTTTGAGGCACTCTGAGAGTCTTGCCCGTTGTTGCCACAACTGCTTAACAGTAGCATAATAAGAGCGACTGATGCTAACGTAAAAACAAATTTACGTGTTCCTGCAAAATATGATTTATTCATCTGCCTTTTTTTCTCCTTTGGCTTTATATTGTTCAAAGATTTTTTGTTCCAGTTCTTCGGCTAATTCCGGATTATCTTTCAGTAAGTTTTTAACGGCTTCACGTCCCTGGCCTAATTTCGTATCTCCATACGAAAACCATGAACCGCTTTTGCGTATGATATCAGCTTCTACACCCAAGTCGACAATTTCGCCCATCTTGGATATTCCTTCGCCATACATAACATCAAATTCAGCTTTTCGGAAGGGCGGTGCTACTTTGTTTTTTACCACTTTCGTACGTACACGTATACCGGAAACATCCTCTCCGTTTTTTATCTGGCTGATCCTCCGGATATCAATTCGAACAGATGCATAGAACTTAAGTGCATTTCCACCGGTAGTGGTCTCGGGATTTCCGAACATAACGCCTATTTTTTCCCGCAGCTGATTGATAAATACACAAGTGGCTCCGGTTTTGCTGATTGTAGACGTTAGCTTCCGTAAAGCCTGAGACATAAGCCGGGCCTGAAGTCCCATTTTCGAGTCTCCCATGTCACCTTCCAGCTCACTTTTGGGTGTTAATGCTGCTACTGAGTCGATAACAATGATGTCAATAGCTCCTGAGCGTATCAGGTTGTCGGTGATCTCCAGCGCCTGTTCACCGTTATCCGGCTGGGAAACCAAAAGATTTTGAATGTCAACACCCAGTTTTTTTGCATAAAACCGGTCAAAAGCATGTTCTGCATCAATGAAAGCAGCGATACCGCCTGCTTTTTGCGCTTCTGCCAAAGCATGAATTGCCAGGGTTGTCTTTCCGGAGGACTCCGGACCATATATTTCTACAACACGACCGCGCGGTAAGCCACCTATGCCTAATGCCATATCCAACCCTAAAGAACCGGTCGGAATATGCGGTAAATCCTCGATGGCATCATCACCCAGTTTCATTATGGTGCCTTTACCATAAGATTTCTCAATTGTACTGATGGTGCGCTCCAGTGCCTGTAATTTCTCTTTGTTTGATGAAGCTTTGTCCTGATTTTCTTTCGTTTGCTTTGCCATTGTTCATTGGTTTTATAGTGTTCAAAGATATTAATTTTATGTTTGTTGATCTTGCTTGTTTATGATATTTTAACAGAAAGATAAGGATCGATTTCTGGTCTTCCTAAAATGGCGTATAATCATCTTTTGTCGGCGTAAATTTCTATAATCTGTTCAGCGTGATCTTTCGTCTTTACTTTTGATATAACCTCTTCGATCTTACCTTCCTCATCAATTACAAAAGTTGTCCGGTGAATGCCTTCATATTCTTTACCCATAAATTTTTTGGGGCCCCATACTCCGTATGCATTGATGATTTCTTTATCAACATCGGGGACTAACGGAAAGGGAAGGTTGTTTTTTGATTTGAAATTCTGCTGGCGTTTGGGCGAATCAGCACTTACTCCCAACAAGGCAAATCCTTTTTCTTGTAATTCCTTGTTGAAGTCGCGCAGGTTGCAGGCTTCCGCCGTGCATCCGGGAGTGCTTGCTTTCGGGTAGAAAAATAAGATAAGCTTTTCACCCTGATAATCAATCAGATTTAAAGTGTTTCCTTGTTCATCTTTTGCAGAAAATAATGGTGCTTTATCTCCTTTTTGTAATGATAACATATTGTATTTCTATTTATGGTTTATCTGATTTTTGGTTAATGTAATGTTGTCACAACAGTTTATGAATTATTAAGTTTTCTTTATCAAAATTAAAGATACAAAAAATTCCGGAATAAAAAACAGGTAGCGATTTTTTTATGAATATTTTTTTTTCATTGTTTCAGGAAAGAAATGAAATAAAAGTGCCCTCTTTTGTCTCAAATATTATCAAGGCGCAATGATCACGGGAATTTTGATATCCGGACGAATAAATGAAACACCCGCCGCTATCGCTGATCAACAACAATAATATTCAATGT
>JBNJGZ010000031.1:0-7695 GCA_051748065.1 Bacteroidota bacterium | reverse complement strand
AATATTATCAAGGCGCAATGATCACGGGAATTTTGATATCCGGACGAATAAATGAAACACCCGCCGCTATCGCTGATCAACAACAATAATATTCAATGTCCCCTGAAATCAAGTAACATTTATATCTCAATCTTCATCAATCTCCATCAGTCTCCCATCAATCTTCCATCAATCTTCATCAATCTCCATCAGTCTTCCTTCAATCTTCATCAATCTCCCATCAATCTTCCTTCAATAACCCTCAATTTCAAGATTAAACTTATGAAAAAATAAATGCAGCAGGAAACATTTAAAATTCTGTTATTTGTTTAATACGTTTTTCTCGTAATACAAGCAATACTGACTTATAGGACATTTGTTGCATTTCGGACTTCGTGCCGTGCAGATATATCTTCCATGAAGGATAAGCCAATGATGAGCCAGCGGAATTTGGTCTTCGGGAATATACTTGATGAGCTGTTGTTCAGCTTGTAATGGGTTTTTAGCATTGGTTGTCAGGCCGATTCTTGCGGAAACTCTAAATACATGGGTGTCTACAGCTAATGCCGGTTTGTTGTAAACCACTGAAGCAATAACATTAGCCGTTTTGCGGCCTACACCGGGTAATTTTTGAAGTTCTTTGACTTCTTGAGGAACGACACCTTCAAACACTGATACTAACGTTTGGGCCATTCCCACCAGATGTTTGGCCTTGTTATTGGGATATGAACAACTTTTTATATACGAATAAACCTCTTCTTGTGATGCTTCAGCCAGGGATTCCGGTTCGGGGAAACGGACAAAAAAGCCGGGTGTCAGCATATTTACCCGCTTATCGGTGCATTGGGCCGATAAAATTACGGCCACCAAAAGCTGATAGGGATTAGCATATACCAGTTCAGTTTCAGCTACAGGCTGATGTTCTGAAAAATAAGCCAGAACTTTTTCAAAACGTTCTTTCTTGTGCATATTTTGGTAATCTATTTTACAAAAAAGCCTGATTGAAAAAAAAAATTAACAATCAGGCTGTTTCTTGCGGTTTTCCAATAAGCTTACTTATTGTTGATCAATTAATTGCTGAGATATCCCGGGAAATATTCCGAACCCATTGGGTTGTTGTAAATCCGGGAGAAATTCATAATGTTTTGGATAACTCCGGATCCGGGGCCCCAATGAAAAGCATCATTGGCAAGAAAATCTGCAATGAACTGATCAATTTCGGCATTGGAAAATTGCGAAATTTGTTGTAGTGTAGGTGTTTTTTTCATAGGCGTCAATTAAATAAGGTTACTTAGATAATTTAACGCCCGAAAAAAATACTTATTATTAAAAAAGCTTAATTTTTTTAATCTGATGTAAGCACAAGATTATTATCTTCAATAAGCTTCCGAAGATTAATTAAAGCATACCGCATTCTACCTAAAGCTGTATTAATGCTGACATCTGTTTTTTGGGCAATTTCCTTAAAACTCATATTGCCATAATGCCGCATAATGAGTACACGTTTTTGCTCTTCGGGCAAATACTGAATAAGCTTGCGTACATCTTTGTGTATCTGTGAAGTAATCATTTGGTCTTCAACAGAGTCTTCCATCATATCAATTGTATCAAAGATATCATAGTCGTCCGTTCCGCGTGCCATAGACACCCGTTTCGATTGACGGAAATGGTCGATCACCAGATTGTGGGCAATCCGCATTATCCATTGCAATAATTTTCCTTCTTCCTTATAGGAGCCGGATTGCAATTTCTTAACAACTTTGATGAATGTATCCTGGAAGATGTCTTCTGCAAGGTCTTTGTCTTTGACCATCATCAGAATGTAACCGAATACTTTATTTTTGTGCTTTTGGATTATTGTTCCAAGTGCAGACTGATTACCATCTAAATACTGGCGGACCAGATCTTGATCGCTCAAATGGTTTTGCATAAATTTACCTTTCTTGTTTAGTAACTATTAAGGGTAAATTTTCGCTATAATCAATCCTCCTGTTTAAATTTGATGATATTTTTGCTTATTTGATGTTACAAATATAATTTATATTCATTAAAAACACAAACAATTATTTAACTAATTTTGACTGATTTTAAAAAACATTTTAAGCAATCAAGCGTATTTCTTTATGTATAGCATCTTTTAAAAGCAAAAGAAAAAGATTTTTTTTTGTTAAGAATAGTTAAAGAAGACAATAAAGGTTATTGAATGGATATAGAAGAGTTATCAAATGTAGACCCCAGGAAGGCTATAATTATCAAGCGTAGCCGTGTTCACAATTTAAAAAATCTGAGTGTAGTTATACCACGCAACAATATGGTTGTTATTACGGGTGTTTCCGGATCGGGTAAATCATCACTGGCTTTTGATACCTTGTATGCGGAAGGTCAAAGGCGATATGTAGAAAGTCTGAGCTCTTATGCGCGGCAGTTTCTGGGACGTATGGAAAAGCCGGCAGTGGACGATATCAAAGGTATAGCGCCGGCTATTGCGATTGAGCAAAAAGTAAACACGCGCAATCCGCGATCCACAGTCGGAACATCAACCGAAATTTATGAATATCTGAAATTGTTGTATGCCCGCATTGGGAAAACATATTCACCTGTTAGCGGAAATTTGGTCAGAAGACACCGGGTTGAAGATGTAATGCGTTTCCTGAAAAGCCTGCATGCAGACAGCAAAGTTATGATCTTATCTCCGGTTCGAATAAAAAAAGACCGGACGACGAAAGATGCCCTGGAGATTATGCAGCAACAGGGGTTTGCCCGGGTGAAAATCAATGGTGATGTGTTGCGGATCCCCGATATGCTTGACGAGGTGGATAAATACAAAAAACTGAAGGACCTCTGCCTGGTTGTGGACCGTGTCAAAGTACACCATGATGACAAAGACTGGGATAACCGTGTGTCGGATTCTATTCAAACTGCTTTTTATGAAGGGCAGGGAAATTGTACAATAGAAGTTATTCGGCAGAATGAAACTGAAAAACATCAGTTTTCAAATAAATTTGAACTCGACGGGGTTGATTTTGAAGAACCTACAGTTAACTTGTTTAGCTTTAATAATCCTTACGGAGCTTGCAAACGATGTGAAGGGTATGGGAGTATTATCGGGATAGACGAAGATCTTGTAATTCCAGATAAAAGATTGTCGGTGTACGAAGGAGCAATTGCACCCTGGAAAGGGGAGAAGATGAGCAAATGGAAAGAGCAGCTGGTGAATAATGCCCATTATTTTGATTTTCCGGTACACAGACCATATTACGAGCTGACACAGGAACAAAAGGAATTATTGTGGAATGGAAATGAATATTTTGAAGGGATACATGAGTTTTTTGACTACGTAGAGCGTAAATCATACAAAATCCAGTATCGCGTAATGTTGTCCCGTTACCGTGGAAAAACCATTTGCCCGGAATGCAGGGGCACTCGTCTGCGCAAGGATGTTACTTATATAAAAATCGGCGGCAAGTCTATCGTGGATATGGTGTTGATGCCTGTGGAGGAGTTGGATTTGTTCTTCAAAAATCTGCAGTTGAATACGTATGATTATCAGATAGCCAAGCGCTTATTGATTGAGATTATCAACAGGTTAGGATTTCTATGCGATGTCGGCTTAGGTTATCTGACGTTAAACCGTTTGTCCTCCAGTTTGTCGGGAGGAGAATCGCAGCGTATAAATCTTGCTACTTCCCTGGGGAGCAGTCTTGTGGGTTCTATGTATATCCTGGATGAACCCAGTATCGGCTTGCATCCGCGGGATAATCACCGTTTAATCCGGGTGTTGAAAAAACTACGGGATATTGGAAATACCGTGATTATTGTGGAGCATGATGAAGACATCATGCGGGAAGCCGATCAATTAATAGATATTGGTCCGGATGCAGGTATAAATGGCGGTAATTTGGTGGCTCAGGGTGATTTTGAAGAGATTAAACAGCTAAAGAAAGGATATACTTCACGCTATCTTTCCGGAGAAATGGAAGTACCTGTTCCGAAAAACCGCAGGACCTGGAAAGATTATATTTTTGTAGAAGGAGCTTTTCAAAATAATCTGAAGAATATAGATGTCAAAATTCCGCTTAATGCTTTAACCGTTGTCACCGGAGTTTCGGGAAGCGGAAAAACGTCTTTGATAAAAGATGTTTTTTATCCCGCCATAAAAAAGATAAAAGGCGGTTATGCCGGGAAAACAGGGCATCATAAGACGGTTTCCGGCGATATCAACCGCATTCGTGATGTGGAGCTGGTGGATCAGAATCCTATCGGGCGGTCATCGCGGTCTAATCCTGTTACTTATGTGAAGGCTTATGACGATATTCGCAGCCTTTTTGCTTCACAACCATTAGCGAAAAACCGAGGCTATAAACCCGGCTTCTTTTCTTTTAATATTGAAGGCGGACGTTGCGAGAATTGCAAAGGAGACGGGAAAGTGAAAATTGAAATGCAGTTTATGGCGGATATCGAACTGACCTGTGAGGAATGTAATGGAAAACGCTTTAAAGATGAAGTCCTGGATATTGAATTTAAAGATAAAAATATCAGCAATATCCTTGATATGTCTGTCAATGAAGCGATAACCTTTTTTGGTCAGGATCAATCATCATCAGCTGAGCGCCGTATCGTAGAAAAATTGCAGCCTCTACAAGACGTTGGCCTGGGCTATGTCAAGCTCGGCCAACCTTCTAATACCTTATCCGGAGGCGAAGCCCAGCGCATTAAACTTGCCTATTTCCTCTCCAAAGGAGTGTCTGATAATCCGGTGTTTTTTGTTTTTGATGAACCGACTACCGGACTACATTTTCATGATATCAATAAGCTATATGCTTCTTTTGAGGCGCTTATCCGAAAAGGACATACGGTCCTGGTAATTGAACATAATATGGAAGTGATCAAGTGTGCCGACTGGATTATTGACCTGGGGCCCGAAGGTGGAGAAAAAGGCGGAAATATTGTCTTTGAAGGAACTCCGGAAAATATGGTTGATCAATCCAAAGGGTATACTGCTGATTTTCTGAAAAGAAAAATAAAGAATTGATATTGAGTTTGTTTTGTGTGTTGAGCAAAAATTTCCAACATTTATTCTTTAAATAACGAAACGATTAGTTGAATACTTTTTTGGCTTCCTGTTCATAGGTATCCAAATCATGATCCGAAAATAATACCATCCGGATCATTTTCACCTGTTTTAATGCATCCATCATTTCGCGGATAGCTTTAAGCGAAATTTCTGCCGCCGGTTTTATGGGAAAGCCAAAAGCTCCTGTAGAGATGGCAGGAAAAGCAATGGATTCAATATTCTTTTCGTCAGCTAATTGCAATGCATTTTGATAACAAGCTGCAAGAAATTTATCTTCGGGCTTGTCCAGACCGTAAACCGGACCTAAGCTATGAATGACAAATTCGTTTGGTAAGTTGTAGCCTTTTGTAATTACAGCTTCTCCCGGCTTGACGGGGCCCAGCGGATGGCTTTCCATTTCCAGCTCCGGCCCGGCAGCCCGGTGAATGGCACCGGCTACTCCGCCGCCCGGAAGCAGTTCGGCATTTGCTGCATTTACTATGGCTGTGATATCACTTTGCTTAGTGATATCGCCCTGAACAAGTTCAATTTGAATGTTGTTGTGCGGAAATATCATGATTTTTACTGTTTTTGTTAATGCAACAATTAACACGTAATTCTGGTTTAATTTGAATGGTTGTATTTTATTTAGCTTATATCTTAAACCCAAGCCACATCCGTATTTATTGCGGACTTATCCTGTTTGCACGGAAGGACAGATGGCCTGAAATTTATGCACACATCAAAATTAAACAGAAAGAACTATATTTTTAGTTGCTTTTGATAAACATATAAGTAGATATTTTAATTTGTTTTTATGAATGATACATGCTAAAACTATTACTTTTGGATATTAAAGAAAAAAATTGCCGGAATCCCAAAGACATATCGTTCCCGAAGGTACCAGTCCACTGCGTTTAAGTGATTATGGTCATCGTGTTTTTACCGGTTTTAGCCGTGCAGGATTTAAAAAGGCTATTAAGCGTGGTGAAATATACGTAAACGGAAAAACAGGAACTACAGGAATAATTGTAGTTCCCGGCATGGAGATACAGTATTGGCCGGAAGAGAAGGAGCCGTCAAAAATTTATCATACTGCTTTGGAGCTTGTTTACGAAGATGATTATCTGGCTGTAGTTCGTAAGCCCGGCGGCATTGTTGTGAGCGGAAACCGGTTTCAGACGCTGGAGAATGCATTGTCCGCGCATTTGCAGATTTCGCCTAAGCCAGATGCACTGCCGCTTCCTCGTGCTATTCACAGGCTTGATGCTCCTACAAGCGGAATGGTTATCATTGCCAAAACTCGATCTGCCAGGGTATACCTGGGGCAACAAATGGAAGAAAAAAAAATAAGCAAAAAATATACGGCTGTAGTTATCGGAAAAACTCCTGAATCCTGGTTTTCAGATCAACCTATAGATGGCAAAAAAGCCCTGACAAAATTTAAAAAGATAAATTCGGTACCTTCGCTGGTTAGTGATACACTGACAATGCTTGAAGCAGATCCGGTGACCGGACGTACGCATCAGATCAGGAAACATCTTTTTCAGGATGGTTATCCTGTTTTGGGAGATAAAATGTATGCACGCGAAGGCTTCGTCCTGAAAGGGAAAGGGCTCTTTCTTTGTGCCACGGCATTATCGTTTTATCATCCGGTAAGCAGCGAAAAATTAAATCTTACTATCCAGCCTCCTGCGAAATTTTTTCGTTTTATGGAAGGCGAGGAGAGACGTTTCCGGAAATATTATAATACCTACTGAATTGTTTACGGTTTATTTTTCTTCAACACAACATTTAATGGAATAAATGCTCCGATTTTTAATCCCCAGTTGATTTTATCCGCCGGAGTAAACAAAAAAGCAAAAACGTTTCCGCCTTTGAGTTTTAGGTTTGGGCCACTCTGAATAATAAATTTCTCTTTATCTGGCATCCATTCAGCAGAGGCAACAAGAGAAACCGGTAGCTTTTTATCCATACCTATAAACCAATATTCATTGAAAGTGTAAAAACTATTGGTGAAAGGAGTATATCCTGCGGAAAAGTACCATTGTTTGTTCCAGGAGAAACCAATTTCGCCGTGTAAACGAATGGCTTCGTTGCGGTTGCCGTCAAAATCATAAATCACCAAAGGATTGACCCGGGCACCGGCAATCAACTTGTATGGCTTGCTCGTTTCCTGAGTGAAAATGGGGCTGACAGAAAGCAATAAGAACAGTACAAGTACTATTCTCTTTATATGGTAGATCATACAACTAGTTATTTTTGGTTTTCGACTAAATTGAATACTTAAGGAACAATTCTTTGCCATTTTGGTTTTTAGCTATGGGTTAATTGATTGATGTATAGATTTTAACAATTCATAAAACCTCAAATCAATATTTTATAATTCCACAATGGAAAGCGGATTTCATTGCTGCTCAGGTTAGTAAATCTATGGATTAACAGGCGTGGTAATGACTTTAATTTTTTAGAGAAGGGAATTTAATCTATTTTCTTGCTCAAATTATTGTCATTGCTCAAATTATTCTTACATTGACCAAATTATCAGAGTGACTCCATTTAGGACTTTAAAAATGGTCCTTTAGTTAATCTATTTTTAAAAGGAGGGCTTTTATGAAAATGAGCTTTTTGGGAATTGATATAGGTTCTGTGGCGATAGGTAT
>JBNJGZ010000030.1:0-20595 GCA_051748065.1 Bacteroidota bacterium | reverse complement strand
ACAAAGAAAGCCTGGCTGCTCCTTTTAAACTGTCCCTTTTTGATCAGAACGGAAAAGAAAAAACATACACAATTCCCGGCTTTACCAATAAAGAAACAATCAAGCTTCCCGGAAAAGAAAATCACAGGCTAAAGATCGATCCGGAGGAAAATTTACCGGAAACCAAACGCTCCAACAATAATTATGATGGGGCAAAACTATTTCCCAAAGCAAACAAATTTGCGCTTAAATGGATATACAGTGTACCTTCACCGGACAAGACTTATTTATTCCATACGCCGGTAGTCGGTTATAATTCAACAGATAAAATTATGCCCGGCTGGCTTTTATACAATGACCCTCTATTTTCCAGTTCTGTTCATTTTCGGCTGGCGCCATTCTATAGCATAAACAGTAAGGAAATCACAGGAGAAGGCCGGATCAGCTATACAAAACATACAGGCAAAAGGCACTTTCGGGCCTGGCAACTGAGCACGTACGCTAAAAATTACAACTACTATGAAATGCCGGATAAGAATAATTTAAATTATCTGACAATAAGACCAGAGATAAATTTTCATTTTAACGGCAAAGAAAAAACAAATACGGAAAGCTACCATGAATCCGGTTTGCGTTATCATTATTTAAGGAAAGAATACTCAAGGCTAAACGATCAAATTATTTTTAGGAATTATCATGTATTCGAGGCCTATTATCAATACAATAGCAGCCAGATCAACAACTCCAAATCATTTGATATAAACATGCAATATTGGAATGATCATTTGAAAGTCAGCACAGAATACAACTACCGCTTACGCTACGATCAAAAAGATAATGGTTTGGAAATCCGTGCTTTTGCCGGTGCTTTTTTGACACATGGCAACAGCCGCGCATTGGATATGCGTTTTCGTCTCAGCAACTGGAATGGCAACAAAGATTATCTATACGATAACACCATGATCTATCGTGGTCTGGATAGTGAAAATTTGTTTCATAATCACATGCTGATCCGCGATGGCGGGTTTAATATTTTAACACCCATAGGTCAAAGCTGGAAACACCTTTATGCCCTGAATATTCACAGTGATTTTCCTATAGATATTCCGCTGGGAGCTTTTGTTAATGCCGGAAACTTTGGAAAGGCTGCAAATGAAATATATGAAAATAACATTTTCTGGGAAGCAGGTTTTACTTTTAGTTTAATCAAAGACAATTTCCGTATTTACTACACCCCTTTTGCTACGGAAACATTAAAAGAAGCCTTCAACAGCACTCCAGTCCGTTTTACCTTAAATCTGGATATGTTTAACCCTTTTCGTCTCACAAAAAATGTGGATCCGGCATTTAAATAATTTATCTTTGTAGCGGTATGCAAGAATCGAAAAACATTTATTTTCTCTCAGACGCTCATCTTGGCGCTCCTAATCATGAAAGCAGTTTGAAAAGAGAGCGTAAACTTGTGGATTGGTTGGAACAAATTGCTCCTGATGCCGAAGCAATTTTCCTTTTGGGGGATATTTTCGATTTTTGGTTTGAATATAAGCATGTGGTTCCACGGGGATACACACGCCTGTTGGGGACTATAGCCCGTATCACAGACCAGGGGATTCCTGTGCACTTTTTTGCAGGAAACCATGACCTTTGGATAAAGGACTATTTTGAAAAAGAGTCCGGCATGCAATTGCATCACCAACCGTTAGAAACCGATTTTAATAACAAAAGGTTTTATATTGCCCACGGGGATGGATTAGGTAAAGGAGATACAGGTTATAAGATACTCAAAAAGATATTCACCTGTAAACTCTGTCAATGGCTTTTTGCCAGGCTGCACCCCAATTTTGCGGTTGGGATTGCACACTATTTTTCCCGCAGAAGCCGTTTAAACAGTAACGATGATGAGCATTTCACAGGAGAAGAAAATGAATTTTTGATTTTACATGCCAAAGAATTATTAAAGCAGAAACATATTGACTATTTTGTCTTTGGCCATCGCCATTTGCCTTTAAAAATCAAACTTCCGAAAGGATCAACTTATTTTAACCTCGGCGAATGGTATAATCAATTTACTTATGGGGTGTTTGACGGGGAAGAATTCCAATTAAAATATTTTAATAAAACGGGGGACCCGGCTATAAACCAGGAAAAAAATCCTTAACCGATTTTCAGGCAAAAACCTGGAAAAATATTCTTAAAAAAAGTTTGTGTTTAAATAAAAATTATTACTTTTGCAGTTCCAAATTTCGGAATGCTAAAAACATAAAGTGATGTACGCAATTGTAGAGATAGCCGGAGACCAGCAAAAGGTTGAAAAAGGCAAAGAATTATTCGTCAATCGCCTGACAGGCGAGGAAGGCAGCACTGTAGAACTTGACAAAGTAATGTTGGTCGACGACAATGGTAAGGTAAACGTTGGCAGCCCGGTTGTTGAAGGGGCCAAAGTATACGCTAAAATTGTCGAACACCTCAAAGGTGATAAAGTGAAAGTCTTCAAGAAAAAGAGAAGAAAAGGATATCAAAAAATGAATGGTCACCGCCAGTATCTGACCAAACTTCAAATTGAAGATATCACAGCTTAATTAACAAATTCGATAACACAAAAAACTTTCAGATATGGCTCATAAAAAAGGAATGGGTAGCTCCCAAAACGGACGTGAATCAGAAAGTAAACGACTTGGTGTAAAAGTTTACGGTGGTCAGTTAGCAACGGCAGGTAATATTATTGTTCGCCAACGCGGAACAAAACATCACCCCGGCAATAATGTAGGAATGGGCAAAGACCATACCCTTTTTGCATTAAAAGATGGCGTTGTGAAGTTTAGAAAAACACGCGGAGATCGCTCTTACGTTTCTGTTGAACCGGCAGAAAAACATGAAGCTTAGAATACGATTTGAAAAAATATATATAAGGATCTCCTTGCCATAAGCAGGGAGATTTTTTTTGTTTTTAACCAAAGTAGATTGCTTTTATTTTCTTTGTAATTTTACACCTATTGAAATAAGATAAAATATGTTACAAATACAGTATCTCAGAGATCATAAAGATGAAATTATCAAGCGCCTGGCTGTAAAGAATTTTAAGGATACTGCCATCATTGATCAGGTCCTGGACCTGGATCAGCAAAGAAGGGAGACCCAACGCCAGTTGGATGATACACTTGCCGAGTCTAAAAAATCAGCAAAGGCTATCGGTCAGTTGATGAAAGAAAACAAAAAGGACGAAGCAGATAAAGCCAAAGAAAAAACAACTGAGCTAAAACAAAAAAGCAAAGAGCTTCAGGAAAGGCTTAATGACATTACGAATAAGCAACAAAAGCTGCTTTTGGATATTCCGAATGTTCCTCATGAATCCGTCCCGGCAGGAAATTCGGAAGACGACAATATTTTGATAAAGGAAGGCGGAACAAAGCCTGACGTCAATAAAGATCATCTACCTCATTGGGAACTGGCCAAAAAATTCAATCTTATCGATTTTGACCAGGGGGTGAAGATCACTGGTGCCGGCTTTCCGGTCTATAAAAACAAAGGAGCAAGACTGCAACGGGCATTGCAAGCATTCTTTCTTGACTCGGCTTTAGAAGCCGGATATGATGAGGTTCAGCCTCCCTTACTTGTCAATGAAGCCTCAGGCTATGGCACAGGTCAACTTCCCGACAAAGATGGGCAGATGTATCATATCCCCGCTGACAATTTTTACTTAATTCCCACAGCTGAAGTTCCGATAACAAACTTGTACCGGGATATGATTGTGGATGAGAAAGACCTTCCGCTGAAAAATTCAGCCTATTCAGCCTGCTTCCGCAGAGAAGCCGGTTCTTATGGCAAAGATGTACGAGGGCTGAACCGCCTCCACCAGTTTGATAAAGTGGAAATCGTACAAGTTGTACATCCCGAGAAGTCATACGAAACCCTTGAAGGGATGCTGAATTATATTATCTCACTGGTTGAAAAGTTAGAGCTGCCATATCGCGTTCTCAGGCTTTGTGGTGGAGATACAAGCTTTGCAGCCGCTTTAACTTATGATGTTGAGGTATTTTCTGCTGCCCAGAATCGCTGGTTAGAAGTGAGTTCTGTGTCCAACTTTGAAGCATTTCAGGCGAACAGAATGAAGCTTCGTATAAAAACAGAAGACGGCAAAAAACAACCTGCTCACACACTGAATGGTAGTGCTCTTGCATTTCCCAGAATTCTTGCTGCTTTATTGGAAAATAATCAACAGGCCGGTAAAATAAAAGTACCCCGTGTACTCGTTAATTATACAAATTTTGAATATATTGATTAAACTTTAAGAAAATGCAAAAAACCACGATCGTATCTGCTTTAGTAGCTATAGTAATCTTATTCAGTAGCTGCATGAATAAAGAACAAAAAAAACAAATGGGACAAATTGATTCCCTTAGAAACACACTGGATACTATCTCCAGAGATTTCAACAGCCTTGACTCTACACAGATAGCTGAAAACTTCAATCAACTTTTATCTAATAATGACGCGTTTGATTCTATACCGGAAGAAAACGTCAACAAAGAACTTATCAGTCGCCACAGAGAGGCTGAAAGAAATCTGCGCAGATATATGGTCAATTACGACAGGCTAAAAAGTGAGCTAAACAAAGGTTACAATCAACTGGACAGTCTTTCGTATGATGTGAAAAACGACGTGATCCCGGAAGGAAAGTTTAAGTTTTATTTTGATGACGAAGAACAAGTAGTAGGCCGTTTAAGAGAAATGACAGACTATATTGTAACCACGTCCGAAAAAGAACTTAAACGTTATGACAGTTTACAAACTGCAGTAGATAAATATCTGGAAAAAAATAATATTCAAACAGAAGAATAAAAAACACGTAATCGACTTATAAATCAGGTTTAGTTTAATGATAAGAAATTTCAGCTTACTATTATTTTTGGTGACTTTCGCTGTTACTGCTTCGGCTCAGTCGGAACAGGAGCAACTGGCAGTGCAGTATTATCAAAACCAGGAATACGAAAAAGCAGCTGATCTGTACGAAGAACTTTATAATGAAGACCCCACTGTTTCCTTCTACAATTATTATTTGGACTGTTTGCTGGAATTAGAAGACTACTCAAAGGCAAAAAAATTAGTCAGAAAGCAAAAACGCAATTCGGATTTTCCGCTTAAATATGAGGTCGAATTGGGTTATCTTTATCAACAAGAAGGGAACGACCGTAAAGCCAAAAGAAAGTTTAAAGATGCAATCCGGGAGGTTCCAAACCAACGGCAGGCATATATTGATCTGGCCAATGCTTTTCTCAATCGTGAACTTCAGAGTTATGCTATTGATTTATTAAAACGCGGCAACCGGAAGATCACTTCTGACCGGGCTTTTCATATGGATTTGGCATCTATTTACGCAGATACAAAGCAGTATCGCAAGATGATGGAACAATATTTGGCGCTCCTGGATAAAAACCCGGATTATGCCCGTCAAATCAAAGATGAACTCCAGATTTTTATTGAAGACGGAGAAAAAGAAAAACTTTCTACGATAAAAGACGTATTACTCGAGCAATCACAAAAAAGACATTCTAACAGTCTATATGCAGAACTTTTAATGTGGTATTCCACTCAACTTAAAGATTTTGATATTGCTTTAAAACAAGCAAAAGCGCTAGACAAAAGATTTAATGAAAACGGAAAACGTGTCTTCTACCTGGCTAAAGTTTTAGCTGATAATAAGAAATATAACCTTGCTATAGATGCATATCAATATGTTATCAATAAAGGAGAAGATAATTCCCTTTATCTGGGAAGTCTTATCCGGCTACTGGATGTCAAGTTTAACAAACTAACCAGAACCGGCGACTATTCCCGGGAAGACCTGCTTGCTCTCGAAGGAGAATACAGAAAGACGCTGGAGACATTAGGACAAAATGCTTCAACAATAGAGCTCATGTTGAATCTGGCACATATTCAAGCTTTTTATATGGATAAAGTAGAAGATGCCCGTGAGTTATTAAACGAAGCTATTGATCTTTCCCGGGCTAAACCCAAACAGATAGCGGAATGCAAAATAAAATTAGCCGACATTTTAGTCATGGACGGTGACGTTTGGGAAGCGACATTACTTTATCAGCAAGTAGACAAAGATTTTACAAATGAACCATTAGGACATAAAGCCAAATTGAAAAATGCCCGTTTGTCATTTTATATGGGAGAATTTCAATGGGCTTCCAGTCAATTGGATGTACTTAAAGCCGCCACATCAAAGCTTATTGCAAACGATGCATTGCAACTTTATATGCTAATAAAAGATAACATCGGGCTGGACTCTTCCCTGGCAGCAATTAAAACCTATGCAAAAGCTGAGATGTATGCTTTTCAGAAACAACCAGACCGCGCACTGAAGACCCTGGACTCCTTGCAACAACAATTTATGGGCCATAACATTCAGGATGAAGTGCTCTTTAAAAAAGCGGAAATCCATATCAGCAGAAAGAATTATGAAAAAGCGGACGATCTTTTGGCTGATATAACAAAAAATTACAGCCAGGATATTCTGGCCGATGATGCATTAATGAAAAGAGCCGAGCTTAATGAGTTCTATCTTAAAAACAAAGAAAAGGCCAAAAGCCTATATCAAAAGATTATCACAGATTACCCCGGAAGTTTATACACCGTAAAAGCCCGTAAGCGTTTCCGCATATTGCGGGGGGATGATATTGGAAGTGAAACCGAAGATGAAATTTTCGAGACGGACATTTTGCCTTAAGCTTACAAATCCATGCAGGTAAGACCAAAAAAATATTATGGCCAGCATTTTTTAAAAAATCCTGCCACAGCAAAAAGAATTTCAGATAATTTACCATCTGATGCTGAATTCGTTCTCGAAATAGGACCCGGTATGGGGATACTCACAGAACCTCTTTATCAGCGTTTCGGGCATAACTTAAAAATAATTGAAATTGATCAGGAAGCTATAACTTATCTTCAAAATGCTTTCTTAGATATTCAGGATGAAAATATTATCAGAGGCGATTTCCTTAAGCAGGATATATCAAATCTTTTTCCTGGTCAATTTCACATTACAGGAAATTTTCCATACAATATTTCCAGCCAGATTCTATTCAGAATGTTAGAATCCCGGAATAAAATCCCTTCGCTTACAGGAATGTTTCAAAAAGAAGTAGCCCAAAGAATAGTATCACAACCCGGATCGCGCGTTTATGGTATCCTCAGTGTACTTACACAGGCTTTTTATCAGGCAGAAATTGTTTTTTCCCTTTCCGAAAATGAATTTTCACCTCCTCCGAAAGTAAAGTCTGCGGTTATTCAGCTGAAGCGAAAGGAAAAATATACCCTCGATTGTGATGAGGCCTTATTTTTCAGAGTTGTGAAAACAGCATTTCAACAACGACGAAAAACCCTCCGAAACAGCCTGAAAACTTTACTTCAGGATATTGAGCTCCCGCAGCATATTTCTTCGAACCGACCAGAACAACTCGAAGTCAAAGACTTTGAGTCAATCACCCGGCGTTTGCAGGGGTTAGCTGAATAATTTACCAAAAACGCCGTCTTTCTTTTGCGTTGCAGTATATCCCGCTTTGGACACTGCTTCAACTATTTTCTCCTCATTTACATTTTCATCAGCTTCTACAACTAACTCTTTATAGCCTTTTTTGTCATTTACCTGCCAGTTCTTTATTCCTTCCAGCTGATCAAGATAGGGCTTGGTTGCATTTATACAACCCTGGCATTTGAAATTCGTTTTAAATTTTAATGTCTGCATAATATCTGTTTTTTACTTTATTTGACTTTATTTTCCATTTCTAATGTTTTCTCTGCTCTGAATCGTTTTCAAAACCGTTTTTTACACTTTTGCCCGTTTCATACTAAGACTATTGGAAACAACGCTAACGGATGACATAGCCATTGCTCCGGCAGCAATCATCGGACTTAACAAAAATCCGGTAAATGGATACAATATTCCTGCAGCCAATGGTATAGCCATCACATTGTAGAAAAATGCCCAGAATAAATTCTGTCGTATTTTTTTTCTTGTCAACAAGGCAAGTTGTAAAGCGGTATAAGCATGCTCAAGATCGGAATGAACCAATGTTATATCGGCACTTTCCATAGCTATATCTGTTCCGGAGGCCATTGCTATACCAATATCAGCAATAGTCAGCGACTCGGCATCATTAATACCATCTCCGGCCATAATGACGGTATTTCCTTCTTTTTGATATTGCTTAATAATGTTTGCTTTGTCAGAAGGAAGCAAACCGGCCCGGTAATTATCAATGCCTGCTTGCTTAGCAATGCTTTTTGCTGTTTCTTCGCGGTCACCCGTAAGTAAAATAACTTCTATTCCTTTTTTCCGTATCTTCTTAATCGCGTTATTAACGGATGGCCTGATAGGATCTTCAATCGCTATCAAAGCAACGATATTTGCGCCACGAACGCAAAACACAATTGTCCTTGCCTGAGCTGCCCAATTTTGAGCTTTCCGGGAAATATCCTCAGGAATTTCTATATCCCGTGAGCGAATAAACTCTTCGTTTCCAATCAGCCAGTTATTTTCCTGTGTAGCTGCTTCAACACCTTTTCCGGGTATATTTTCAAAATGAAGGATTTCAGTATTTTCATTGTACGTTTTTAGCTTTTCCACAATGGCGTCAGCCAGTGGATGTTCCGACTTTTCTTCAATTTTTTTGACCACAGTGTAATCTGTCTCGCGGAAATGATCTGTTGTGAAAATGTCACTTACGACCGGTTTTCCGTGAGTGATCGTACCTGTCTTATCCAATGCAAGGATATTTGCTTTATGCGCTTTTTCCAGGCTATCGGCATTTCGGATTAATATTCCGTTTTTGGCTCCTTTCCCGATACCGACCATTAAAGCTGTTGGCGTCGCCAGACCAAGTGCACAGGGACATGCAACAATCAATACGCTAAGCATGGTAAGAAAAGCATAAGTAAACCGGGGTTCTGTTCCCCATATCATCCAGATGATAAAAGTGATAATCGCCAGACTAATCACAACCGGGACAAAATAAGACGAAATTTTATCGGCCAGTCGCTGTACAGCCGGCTTTTGACTCTGCGCCTGACGTACTGTTTTAATCATCTGAGATAAAACAGTCTCCTCTCCTGTTTTCTCGGCTTCAATCGTCATGCTTCCGTTTTGGTTGACCGTTCCGGTATAAACATAATCATTCTCTTTCCGCCGCGCCGGAACAGGCTCTCCGGTCAGCATGCTCTCGTCAACATACGAGCTACCTGAAACAACTCTACCATCGACAGGAATTTTATTACCCGGACGAATCAAAAGATGATCGCCTTTTTCTACGGCTGAAGCCTGCGCCTCAATCTGCTGACCATCCCTGATGATAATCACCTTTTCCGGCTTTAAACCGATGAGGTCTCGTATTGCCGATGAGGCTCTGGATTTTGAACGCTCCTCCCAATAACGCCCCAGCAATATTAACGTGATAATAACTACTGAAGTCTCAAAATAAACGTGAGGCTCAAAGCCTTGAGAAAGTAGAAAAGAAGGGTAGATTGTATTAAATAAACTGAAAAGAAAAGCGATACCCGTTCCTAAGGCTACAAGCGTATCCATGTTCGTTGAACCATGACGAGCTTTTTTCCATGCATTGATATAAAATTCCGCTCCGCTGAAGAAAATCACAGGTATACTTAAGACCAATAATATCCAGTTTTCCCATGGTACAATGGGTTCAAAAAACATGGACAACACAAAGACCGGAACAGAAAAAACAATCGCTGTAATTAATTTAACTCTCAGCCATTTAAACCGTTGATTCATCCTGTTTTCAATATCCGCATAACTATCTTCGGATACCGGAGAACCCAGCTTATAACCAATTTGCTTAATTGTTTTTGCTAATTGTTTTTCGTCGATCGCACTATCATCAAAATCTATATAAACACTTTCGTCAGAAAAGTTTACACGAACCTCATTAACAGAGGATAAGGATGTAAGCATGCTTTCAATACTATTCGCACATGCAGCACAAGTCATCCCTTCTACATTGTATGTTTGTTTAATCTGAGCCATAATTGTTTTCTTTGTACAAAAGAAACAATTAGCGGCTTTTAAAGTGTTATAAAATTCTGATAAAGTTTTATAGAATTCTTACGTAATCCGGTCTATGGTTTTTCTGTCAGGACCGGATTGGTTTTTAAACCCGGAGGGTGTCATTCCGGTAACTTCCCTGAATTGATTACTGATATGAGAAACTGAAGAATACCCTAATTTGTAAGCAATCTCTGATAATGTTTCCTGATCATACACCAACAGCTCTTTGGCTTTTTCAATTTTTTGCAGGATAATGTATTTTTCTATTGTAATACCCTCTTTGGAAGAAAACAACCGACTTAAATAATGATAGTCTTTTCGTGTTTTTTCGGCAATTTCGCTGGAAAGCTTATTTTCATAGTTTTCGAGTCCGGCATGATGAATGCGATTGACAATAATCGTTTTGACCTTTTCAACAAGCTGAGCCTGGTAATCTTCCATAAGCTCAAATCCGATATCCTCCAATCTCTGTCGTATTTCAGTGAATTTTTCCGGAGGAATATCTTCAGTCACTCTGACCCAACCTAACTGAGTATCTTCTACGGTATAATTCATCCCGGAAAAAAGATCCCGCACCGCCATAATACAGCGGGGACAAACCATATTTTTTATGTGTATCAACGTACTCATAGTGATTAATCAACATTATAAACAAAAAGTAACCTTTTTTATTTTTACAAGTGAATGATATATGTTAAATGAATAGCAGAGAAATTTGTTCAAAAAAACTGTCCCAAAAACATTTATAATTTGCTAAAATCAAATTATAGAAAACTTTTGGGACAGCAATTGTTATTGTAGTCATTCAATTATTCCACTGTCACTGATTTGGCAAGGTTTCTGGGTTGATCCACATTGCAATCCCTCAACACAGCAATATGATAAGACAGTAATTGCAAAGGAATAGTGGCTACTAAAGGTACCAGCATTTCATCAGTTTCCGGTATTTCAATAACATAATCCGCCATCTTACGCACTTCTTTATCGCCTTTGGTAACCACAGCGATAATCTTTCCTTTTCGTGCTTTCACTTCCTGAATGTTACTGATGATCTTGTCGTATGTGCCATATTTTGTAGCAATGACCACAACCGGCATATCTTCATCAATCAATGCGATCGGGCCGTGTTTCATCTCGGCAGCCGGATATCCCTCAGCATGGATATATGATATTTCTTTTAGCTTCAATGCTCCTTCCAGAGCTACCGGGTAATTAACTCCTCTTCCCAGATAAAGTGCATTAGGAGAATCCTTATATTTTTCTGCGATTTCTTTGATCAAATCGTTGACTTTCAGTGTCTCTTCAATTTTCGAAGGTATCTGGTCCAGTTGATACACCATTTCATGAAATTGGCTCTTGGTAATGCTTCCCTTTTTCTTAGCAATCATCAAAGCCATTTGCACTAAGATAACAACCTGAGCTGTAAATGCTTTGGTAGAAGCCACCCCAATTTCCGGTCCGGCATGGGTAAATGAACCTGCATCAGTAATGCGTGCAATTGTAGAACCTACAACATTACATATACCGAGGATAGTAGCTCCTTTTTCTTTAGCCATTGTAATAGCAGCTATAGTATCTGCTGTTTCTCCGGACTGAGAGATGGCAATTACAACATCGTCTTCATAAATCACCGGTTTTCTGTAGCGGAATTCGGAAGCATACTCCACTTCCACCGGTATCCTGGCCATGGATTCCAACAGATATTCCCCGACAAGTCCGGCATGCCAGGATGTTCCGCAAGCAATCAGAATAATACGTTTTGCATTCACGAGTTTATCTTCATACTCTTTGATCCCTCCCAGTGATACAATGTCCTTATTTACGCTGATCCTTCCACGCATACTATCACGTATGGAACGCGGTTGTTCATATATTTCTTTAAGCATAAAATGCGGGAAACCACCTTTCGCTATAGCAGAAAGACTCATTTCTAATTTCTCCAGATACGGTGTTTTGACCTGATTGGAGATTGTCCGGATTTGTAAATCGGTACCCGGCTTCAAAATAGCGATTTCCTCGTCATTAAGGTATACTACATCTTTGGTGTGCTCAACAATTGGAGTAGCATCAGAAGCAAGATAAAAATCTCCATCTCCTACACCTACAACTAATGGGCTACCTTTACGGGCAGCAATAAGAGTGTCCGGTTCGTCTTCTGAAATAAGGACAATCGCATAAGCCCCTATAACCTGATTTAAAGCTGTTTGAAGAGCCTCTACCACGCCTACCTTTTCATTGATCTTTATATCTTCAATCAAATGAATTAAAACCTCTGTATCAGTATCACTGATGAATTTATAACCACGGTTTGTCAACTCTTCTTTTAACGCAGTATAGTTTTCAATAATGCCGTTATGGATTATTGCCATTTTTCCGGAGGGAGAATAATGCGGATGAGCATTTACATTGTTAGGCTCACCGTGCGTAGCCCATCTTGTATGCGCTATTCCCACGTTTCCACTAACATCCTGACCCTGAACGTGTTTTTCAAGATCAGCTACTTTACCCTTTGTTTTGTATAACTTCAAGCCTTTATTAACAATAGCTATACCAGCACTGTCATATCCTCTGTATTCCAACCTGTATAAGCCATTAATAAGTATAGGGTAAGCTTGTTTTTCCCCGATATATCCGACGATTCCGCACATAAAAAGATATATTTAGATTTGTACTAATCCAATTCCGTATAAATTAATTCCAGTTGCATTGGGTTATTTTGAGCTTGGGGCCCATTTAGCACTGCTCTGTTTGCATTACTGCTTCTCCGGTCCGACACAATGATTAATCCATAATCTTCTTCACCATTCAATATTTCCTGCATATGGCGGGTAATTACAAATCGATATTCATTCCTGTTTTCATTAAAATACCCGTCAAATATATCAGATGAAACAACAAAATCGGTTAAAAGTTCAAGATCACCATCCTCAGTAACTTTTGCCATACCCAATCGCTGAGGCTCTTTATATGTGTCCGCCGTATGATCGGACGGATCCGTTTTAAGAACCAGTGTGGCTTTATTGAGAGCTATATCTTTATTTTTCCAGTCATCAAAATGTGGAAAGCGAACTTTTATATTGATACCAGCCATAGACTGTATAAACAATGATTGTATGGGAGCAACCGTATCTTCCTGTACTACCTGTTGTTGCAATTCACTGCTTCCTGTTGTATAATCATGTTCGTAGTGCGAATACTTGGCGCTTAAATCGGACATAAAGAAACTTGTCGTTAAACTATCCTGTGTATCGTTATGATAATGAAGCGTCATATTCGCATTGCTGGAATAGGGGTCAAAAGAAAGAATAGAACCATCACCTGTATTCTCTACCGGCTTAACGTAAATTCCTTTAAAATAATCCATAAAGGATTCGTTATCCATAAACACGGAAGAGCTGGCATTGATAAATCGTTCCGCCAATGATTTATTGAGTTTAATTCTTAAGACCGGAGGTAAAGTGTCTCCATTATAAATAACAGATGTTTGTGGTTTTGGGGTAACTGTCTGACTGCCAATTTTAGGCTGCAGGATATCTGTCTGATCATTGGAATAATAGGTGGAGTCGTTGTCCAGCTTTTCAGCCAGTTCGTATACTTCAAATTCCAGACTTTTTGTAGTATCCCCATAATAGCTGTGGTAAGGAATTGTAAGCACAATGGAATCTGCTACAGGATTAACCCCAAAATCCAGGTTTGTGGAAGCCATTCGTAACTGGGTGTAAAACGAAGCATTTGTTTGTCCGAATTTTTCATCTCTGTAGCTTCCGGCAATAACGACTTCTGGTTCACTGGTCTGCAGAGAATCTTCTTCATAAGAAAAAGCATGTATGGATGTGGAGTCGACTTTTTCTACATTCAGGTTATCCTGATCAGGGACCAGATCTTTTCCGATTTCTTCGGGTTCTTCACATGATTGTAACAGGAAAATCCCGCTTATCGTCAGAGCAATGGCAATGACTTGAAAAAAATTTTTTGACATAAAATAGCGACTTCTCGGGTTAAATTTCTAATGTCGGTTTATTCCTCTGATAAAAATCTATCATAAAACTCATTATATGCTTTAACATAATTTTCATCGGACTGAAAATCAAGCATTGGCTTTTCACTGTCTGTAGCATATTTTTCAAGTTCCGGATTGATTTTTTCACTTCCCATAATAAGTCCGTCGGAATGATCTATGGCAGACTTCATCAGGTTAACGTAATTAGGGGTTTTATAGTACTTCAAATCTTTATTTTTCAATCCATCAAATTTGAGCTTGTCAATAAATTTGGGATTTAACTCTTCACTAAACCCATCGTCATATAGGGAGGTGATAATCCTGGCATCGGAAAAAATAGGATTATCCTTTTGTATAATCCGGATATATATCGGAACCAAACTGGATATCCAACCATGCACATGGATAATATCCGGCACCCAGCCAAGCTTTTTCACTGTTTCAATAACCCCTTTGGAATAGAAAAGCGCCCGCTCATCATTATCTTCAAAAAACTTATCTTCCTCATCACGGAACAAAGCTTTTCTTTGAAAATACTCTTCATTATCAATAAAATAGATCTGCATCCGGGCAGATTGAATTGAGGCTACTTTAATGATCAGGGGATGATCTATATCATTGATAATAAGATTCATTCCGGAAAGACGTATAACTTCATGCAATTGATTGCGGCGCTCATTAACAAGGCCATAGCGTGGCATAAATGTTCTGATCTCTTTGTTACTTTCTTGTATTCCCTGGGGTAAATAACGCCCGATTTTACTCATCTGGTCTTCGGGAAGAAATGGGGTGATTTTTTGTGAAACAAACAATACTCGTGCCTTAGTCATAATATTATGATGAATTAGATTATAGAAAGATGCAAAAATAGCAAAAAATTATGAGAAATTCAATTTTTTCCTTTTAGCTTTACCCCCCGTTTTTAAAATAGATATATAAGTTTGTGAATTTATCACACAGCATTGACTATGAAGACATTAGAAAAAATACAACAAATTCAATCGGCATTAAATGCAGAAAAAAAAATGCAGAAAAGCATTGGATTTGTTCCTACTATGGGTGCTTTACATGAAGGTCATTTATCATTATTAAGACAGGCACGTAAGGAAAATGATGTTTTAGTATGTTCGGTTTTTGTTAATCCGATCCAGTTTAATAATACCGAAGATTTGAACAACTACCCGCGTAATCTGGATGCAGACCTGCAAAAGATGAAAGCAGAAGGATGTGATTATGTGTTTGCCCCATCAACTGAAGAGATGTATCCTGAGCCGGTTACCGATCAATATGATTTTGGCAACCTGGAAAAGGTTATGGAGGGCAAATTCAGGCCCGGCCATTTTAACGGAGTAGCTATCGTTGTTCGCAAGCTTTTTGAAATTATTCAACCGGATAAGGCTTATTTTGGTAAAAAAGACTTTCAACAATTGCAAATTATTCGCAAACTTGTAGATATGATTGATTTGGATATCGATATAGTCTCTGTTCCGATATCCAGAGAACAGGACGGATTGGCAAGAAGCTCAAGAAACTCCAGGCTAACTCCTGAGGAAAGGGAAATTGCCCCGCGTATTTATGAAATAATCACGGAAGCCAAAGATAAGATCAATCAGTTTGAAACTCCGGCAGACATGAAAACATGGGGTCTCGAACAATTAAATAAAGACAGCAGGCTACAACCGGAATATTTTGAAATTGTTGACATGGATACACTGGAGCCTATTGAACAATGGAGTGATACAAATCGTTGTATTTTATGCCTGGCTGTATTTTTAGGACAAGTTAGATTAATCGATAATATAGTACTATTTTCTTAATTTTGTAATGTATGCAGATTGAAATATTAAAATCAAAAATTCACAGAGCGAAAGTAACTGAAGCAGACTTAAATTATATTGGCAGCATCACCATAGATGAAGACCTTATGGATGCTGTCAACATCATTGAAAATGAAAAAGTTCAAGTAGTAAACGTTGATAACGGAGAACGTCTGATTACATATGTCATCAAAGGCGAAAGAGGCACGGGAGAAATATGCATGAACGGACCGGCAGCCAGAAAAGCACTTGTCGGTGATGTCATTATTATTTTATCTTATGCTATGATGCCTTTTGAAGAAGCCAAAAATTTCAAACCTATTATCAAATTCCCGGATGAAAATAACAAAATCCATTAGCAATTGAAAAAGCGAATATTCACCATACTGAAAGTTGCCTTTTTTCTCTCAATAGGATTTTTCTTTATTTGGATATTTTTGAAACAGCTTAGTCCTGAAGAGCGGCAAGAGATTATTTTATCGCTCAGGCAAGCGAATTATTCCTGGGTATTATTATCGATTTTAGTCGGTGCTCTGGCTCATCTATTCCGTGCAGAACGATGGCGCTTGCTTTTGAAGCCCGTAGGATATAATCCCGGACATTTTAATACGTTTTTGGCTGTAATGATTGGTTATCTTGCGAATCTGGCTTTGCCAAGACTTGGGGAAGTTACACGTTGCGGCATTTTGCATAAATACGAAAAGATACCCGTAAATAAATCATTTGGAACGGTAATCGCCGAAAGATCAGTAGATATGATCTTTTTTTTATTGCTGTTTTTTATCAATCTTTGGATTTTCTGGAGTCAACTGGCTAATTATGTGAACACCTATGTTTTTGATCCGGTTTCTCAAAAAATAACAGATGTCAGCAGTAATACTACTCAATTATGGATTGCCGGTATTTCAATAGCAGCAATTATTACAATAGGTGTTATCGTAAGAAGTTTTTTTCGTCATGCTAAATTTTATATAAAGATACGAGATATCGTCAAAGGTTTTATAGAAGGTTTAAAATCTGTGTTTTTACTTCAAAAAACAGGGCTGTTTGTCTTGTATACATTTTTAATCTGGTTGATGTATTTTTTGATGGTCTATCTTTGTTTTTTCAGTATGCCCGAAACAGCAGGCTTAAGTTATGGAGCCGGCTTGTCGGTTTTGATCTTTGGATCGATCGGCATTATGATTGTTCAGGGAGGAATTGGTGTATATCCGGCTATCGTAGCCGAGACACTTTTTATTTACGGCATTGCGGAAGTTAAAGGCTATGCATTGGGCTGGATTACCTGGTCCGCGCAAAATGTAATGATTGTTGCTTTTGGAATATTTTCCTTAATTTTATTACCCATTATCAACAGAAAATATATGCAAAAAACATCCGCAAAATCCTAATGATCCTGTATCATATCATCATAAAATACTTTCTGAAAATTATCACTCATGAATCATCTGCAAAAAATACAACAAAAAATTATCCCATGGGACCAGGCCTCTACTATTGCCACGAAAGCCAAAACCTCCGGCAAAAAAATAGTTTTTTCCAATGGTTGTTTTGATATTCTGCATCGCGGACATGTAGAGTATTTAAGCAAAGCTGCTGACTTTGGAGATTTCCTTGTAATCGGCTTAAATTCGGATAACTCCGTACGTCGCCTGAAAGGAGAAAACCGACCTCTGAACCAGCAAAACTCCAGGGCCTTATTGCTTGCCGCCATGCAATTTGTGGATTATGTTGTATTGTTCGATGAAGATACGCCTTACGAGCTGATCAAAGCAGTGCAACCGGATATACTGGTTAAAGGGAAAGATTATAAAGCCGCTGATATCGTAGGCTATGATATAGTTACCGGGCAGGGCGGAGAAGTCAAAACCATCGATCTGGTGGAGGGGTTTTCAACTTCCGGTATAATTGAGAAAATAAAAAAAGAAAGTTCGTGATCCCGGATATACGTTTAACCCTCTGTTTTTAATCGCTCTTCCCTTATTTATTTCAGTCTGTATTATTGAGGCATAAAGATTTTATGAACTAAAAAAAGAACTTATCTTTTTTGTAATTTCGTAAAAACGATATTATGGCCAAAGTAAAAAAAGCATATTTCTGCCAAAGCTGTGGTGCTCAGTCGCCAAAATGGATTGGGAAATGCCCGTCCTGCGGAGAGTGGAACACTTATGTAGAAGAAATAATCCAAAAGGAAAAGTCCGGCAGCTCCAAAACTCAGGAAAAAAGCCATCGCGTTTACCCACAAAAAATTGATGAGATCACATATTCTACGGAAAGCAGGATTTCTTCTTCCAGCAAAGAGCTAAACAGGGTTCTCGGTGGCGGCATTGTGCCGGGATCAATAGTACTTGTGGGAGGTGAACCCGGTATAGGAAAGTCCACTCTGATGCTTCAGGTTGCCCTCAGGCTTAGTGGACAAAAAGTGTTGTATGTCTCCGGCGAGGAAAGTGAACAGCAGATAAAAATGCGGGCCGAACGCATCGGCACACGCAATAAAGATACTTACATACTAACATCAACACAGACTGATGAAATATTCAGTTTTATGGATGAGGTAGATCCGGCCATTTTAATAATCGACTCCATCCAATCCATAACAACATCTCAATTAGAATCATCAGCAGGGAGTATTTCACAAATCCGGGAATCAGCTTCGGAATTGCATAAGTTTGCCAAAAACAGTGGGATTCCGGTCTTTTTGATCGGACATATAACAAAAGAAGGTCACCTGGCAGGGCCAAAAGTACTCGAACACATGGTAGACACAGTGCTGCAGTTTGAAGGCGACCGTAATTATGGTTACCGCATTATCCGGTCTGTCAAAAACCGCTTTGGCTCCACTTCTGAGTTGGGAATATATGAAATGTTAGGTACCGGATTACGAGAAGTAGACAATCCTTCGGAAATCCTTCTTTCTCAAAGAGATGAAGACATGAGCGGTATTGCCATAGCAGCTACTATCGAAGGGCTTCGCCCGATGCTGATCGAAATACAGGCACTGGTCAGTAATGCAGCTTACGGCACACCTCAGCGTTCTTCTACCGGCTTCGATCTGCGCCGGTTAAACATGCTTTTGGCTGTGCTTGAAAAACGCAGCGGCTTCCGGCTATCGACAAAAGATGTATTCCTCAATATTGCCGGAGGTATTCGTGTAGACGACCCTGCTCTTGACCTGGCCGTTATTGCCTCCGTATTATCCAGTAATGAAGATACCGCTATCGACCAAAAAAGCTGCTTTGCCGGAGAAGTTGGCCTTAGCGGGGAAATCAGAGCTGTAACCCGGATAGACCAAAGAATTTCCGAAGCGGAAAAACTGGGCTTTGAACGAATGTTTATTTCCTCTTTCAATAAAAAAGGACTTAACCTTTCGGATTTTAAAATTGAAATTATTCCGGTATCAAGAGTTGAAAACCTCTTCCGGCATCTTTTTGGATAAAATACAAGGCTTTTCAAATCCTTGATTTAAAAATTTTTCAGGAAAGTTGAAGGAAGTAAGAGTTGAAATAGCTGCCCGACCAGGGTTCGAACCTGGACTCTTCTGAACCAGAATCAGACGTGTTGCCAATTACACCATCGGGCAAGAATGGTGCAAAATAAGATATTTTGTTGCAATTCTGCAAAGAAAACCATACAAAATTGACTATAAATTCTCTTATTCCGGTTTTCCATTTCAAAAAGCCTCTTATCTTTGTTGAATTAAAATACAAACCTCACAAAAAATGTCTGACGACAAGTACATCCGTCCCAGCTGGGATGAATATTTTATGGAAATCTCCCGGACCGTGGCCAAGCGCGCCACCTGCGACCGTGGAAGAAGTGGCTGCGTTGTTGCCCGCAACCGCCAGCTGTTAGTCACCGGCTATGTTGGTTCACCGCGCGGGCTGCCTCATTGTGACGATGACGGACATCAAATGAAAAGAATGCTCCATGATGACGGACATATTTCACAACATTGTGTTCGTACGGTACATGCTGAACAAAATGCAATCTGCCAGGCAGCAAAACTTGGTATCTCATTAGAAGGAAGTACATTATACTGCAAAATGACTCCCTGCCGAACCTGTGCTATGTTAATTATCAACTGCGGAATTGAACGTGTGGTTTGCGAGCAAAAATATCATTCCGGAGCTGAGTCCGAAGAAATGTTCCGGCAGGCCGGAATCTCTCTGGAATTTTTCAGCAATGTTGTAGTGCAATATAAGAACCAGTGAGTAACCTGTTTTACAGGTTGCTATTTTAGCGGTACATAAATTTAAAACACAAGTATACAGATAAAACTATATACGGACGCAATAATTTCAAGTAATCTGCTTTTTAAAAAAACATGATCAATAATTGATTGATTTTTCCAAAATTTTAAAATCCCCATCCAGGATATACATCTCAGGCGTCCCAAACACATTATAAAGCTCGATCAACTCATCATCCCAGCCTTCTTTGGCCCAGACATGATGCCACCCGGGCATAAACTGCTTCCCGTTTTTGATGCTACTTTCATCTTTATCCACAGCAACCGCTATCACTTCCACATGTTCTGAATCGCCGTATTTGTGATACATCTCCGGCAATTTTTCTTTGCAATAACTGCAATCATCCGACCAGAACACAATCATAATCGTATCTGCTTCAAGGCTATGTAAGTCCATCTTTTCACCATTGCTTTTCCAGCTTATATTCGGTGCTTTTTTGCCTGGTGCCATGCGTTTGTATCCTTCAATCCGTTTTCTGACATC
>JBNJGZ010000029.1:0-21556 GCA_051748065.1 Bacteroidota bacterium | reverse complement strand
TAAGACTCATTTTGCCAATGACCAACATTTGGAACTTTCAGCAGCCTCCCCCGGGTTTGAAGTGGACATGCTAAAAATCAGAAAAAACCGGAATATTGAGCAAGGTGGTTTTCTGAAAACTATGGTTTGGGGCAAAGAAAGGCTTCACAAACAAATACCTTTATATAAAGCGAAATTTCAAAAAGACAAACTGAATATTGAACTTTATACAGGTGATAAGCCCAATAACGGGATTGTGGAATCGTATGATTTTGTTGATATTGTGTATCCTGTAGATAAGGGTAAAAAGATACAAGTCGATAATGACAGGGTAACATTTACGGCAATTGACGGAAAAAAGCAAACGATTAGTTTGAGCGATCTGAAAAATACAATTAAGAAGGAGCACATCGAAAATAAAAAGTATCTTTTAGGTACGGACCGCTTTGGCAGAGATTTGTTAAGTCGTTTGTTGATCGGAACACGGGTAAGCTTATCCGTGGGGTTTATCTCGGTATTTATTTCTTTAATGATTGGAATTACTCTGGGCGCTATTGCCGGATTTTTCCGCGGATGGATCGATGATTTAATAGTATGGTTTATTAATGTCGTCTGGTCTATACCTACTTTATTGTTGGTGATAGCAATCACTTTTGCACTTGGTAAAGGTTTCTGGCAGATTTTTGTTGCCGTAGGCATGACGATGTGGGTGGAAGTAGCCCGTGTTGTTCGCGGACAGGTTATCAGCATGCGCGAACAAGAGTTTGTAGAAGCCGGAAAGGCCTTAGGTTTTCGGAATTCACGGATTATTATCCGCCATATCCTTCCTAATGTTATGGGGGCAGTAATCGTAATCTCTGCTGCTAATTTTGCTTCGGCTATCCTTATTGAAGCCGGCCTGAGTTTTCTGGGCATAGGAGTGCAACCTCCCATGCCTTCCTGGGGAACTATGATCAAAGAGCATTATGCCTATATTATTCTAGACTCGGCATATCTTGCCATTTTGCCCGGCATTGCCATTATGTTGATGGTTTTGGCTTTTATGCTTGTCGGAAATGGCTTGCGGGATGCTTTGGATGTGAAAGCCGTAAAAAACAAGCAATAAAAGAAAACCTTAAACCAGTGCTACAGCTACCTCTTTATTAGTTTCTTCTTAAGGGTTTTATTTTCTAATTCAAGTTCCAGCCAGTAAATACCTTTGCTTAGCCCGGATAAGTTTATCTGGTGTTCTTTGGCTTGTTCAGGCCATTCATAACGCCGGATAAGAGCGCCATCAGAACTCAAAAGACGGAATTCCGCACTGCTGTTTTGAATTACATGGGATAATTCAATTGTAATTAGACCATTCGTAGGGTTAGGATAGACATTCCATTTACCTGAATTATGATCATGAATTCCGACGGTTGAATATTCTATCGTGCTATAGGCCGTGTCCGGGCAGCCGTGTGTATTAGTTACTTCTACCCAATAGTTATAGGTACCTGTACTCATTTGACTGCCGTAGAGTTTGAGGATTTGTTTGTAGCTGCCTGTATTCCAAAAATAAGTGTCATATCCGCTACCGGGATCTAACATTAACGTATCGTTACCAGTAAGGGTTGTGTCTGGTAAACTTGCATCGGTGGGGTTGGGGTTTACGGTAATACAAACAGTGTCTTTTGCGCTGCCAGAAGTATCATTTACTGTAACAACAAAGCAGGTATCATAAGGTGTTGCGTTGGTTGGAGGTAATGTAATTGCCGGTGGGTTTAGTTGTGTCGGGCCGTGGCTCCAGCTTACATTAGAATTATTATTAGAGCATTTGATCTTAAATTCATCGATACCCCAGGTATCGAAACCGGAACCAGATGTAAAAAATTGAGCAAAGCGGAAGCTCGTGTTGCTAGATAAAGCGACATCAGGAATATCACTTTCATATTCATGCCAGTAATATACTGATTGTGTTGGTGGATTTGGAAAAAGGCCTTCCGGCTCCCAATAACCTCCTGTCCCGGCAGTATCTGTGATGAAAGGCGGGACTGTATCATTCGGGCCTACCGGGTCCTTATCCGGGCCGGGAAAATTTGTCCATGTAGTACCGTTATTTGTTGACCATTGCAGATTTACCCCTTCATTAATGTCATCAGGGTCTTCGCAATCACCGGATCCTTTAACTCTGCCATATCGCATCCACCAGTTTACGGAGCAATTTCCAATGGAAACATCATAATTCTCAGTAACCAGTGTTCGAATATTTGAAGAAGTTGCTCCTACCCAAAGATGTGCACCACTTGGTCCGGGGCCACAAGGATTTGTAAATACCGGGTTAGCGTTAGAAGAAGTCCAGCCTTGTACAAAAGTCCCATTATCAAAAGTGCTCACTGCTAATAGATCATAACACCCCCCTGTAGCTGATAAGCTTACAGAATCTCCCGAACAGATCACATTTGCGGAAGCAGAAGCTGTTATATCACATTGTGCCCTGGCTGTAGTTGTGTTGAAGAAAAATAAGGCCGGAAAGATTAGAAATAAAGTTAATGAACGTTTATTAAAGGGGAAGCGTAATTTTTTATTCATGATTTATGTGTTTATGTGTTTTATGATTTTAATTTTGTTATTGGAAAAATAGTAACTTTAAATTCAAAAGCTAAATAATTGTTTGGACTTTTTGGAAAACCTATAACAAATGTACTAAAAGTTCCATATTAGTGCAATCTATAAACTGGTATTTATTTTGACTAAATTTATTAATGGTATTCGATGTAAATAAAAGATATCTCAAATGCTACAATTTGCCGGAAACAAAAAGGTCAAAAAGTTGTATGAAAATCAACAGTCTCTTCAGCAGACACATTTTTATCATGAAAAGTTGACTGAATTACCTAAAATAGTTCAGCGTTATTTTCAATTTACTTTGCAAGAAGGACAACCTTTAATTTCTTCCCTTGATCTTGAACATGAGGGCTTTTTTAGAACCAGCCTGGATAAACCATTTGAAAAAATTAAAGGGAAACAGTATTTTACCTGCAATAAACCCGGTTTTGTCTGGATAGGAAAGACTAAGAAGTTTACTGCTGTTGATAGTTTTGTTAATGCCTCTGGTGAGTTGAAAATTTATTTGTTTTCAATTATACCTATTATTCGGTTTAAAGGAGACAAAATAAACCATGCCGAACTCTTGCGATGGTTAGGAGAGTCATTTTGGATGCCCACAAATTTACTACCCGGTAAATATATTTCCTGGCAACCGATTGATGAGTATACAGCTAAATTGGAAATGAATTACTTGCAATTTTATTGTTATTATATTGTGCACTTTCATGAAAACGGGGCTGTTGTAAAAATACAAACAGAACGGCATAAAGGGGAAAAACTTGAAAAATGGGAAGGTACTTTTCATAATTATCAAAAAACAGAAAATATGATGATCCCCGGGCGCATAAAAGCAAACTGGGTGATTGACGGTGAGTCCAAATGCTATGCAGATTTTAATGTAAAGCGGTTTAATTTTGTTTTTACGAAAGAGACTTCATAGCAATTTCTTCCTGATCAGTAAGAAAAATGAAGAGTAAAGGTTAAAAACGACTGGTAAAGCCGAAATGAATTTTGGAATTTTGAAATTCAACGGGATTGTTTTCTTTTTTACCTAATGCATAATATAGTTGAAAAATTCCTGTTTTGGTTTGAAAGGCTATTCCTGCTCCAAAGCCCATGGGGTAATTTGCAGTTTTATTGATGTCACGGGTAATAGCACCATTCCAAAAGGCAGAAAGAAATGACCGTTGTTCCAACAGAAAACGATATTCAAGATTTAGTAAGCTGTACGCTTTCACACGCATCGCATCTTCGTCAAAACCTTTGAGATTTTTTATTCCTCCCAGTCGGAATAATTGATTTTCCAGGGGTTGGTCGTTTTGTATGTATTTTGTCTCATTTTTAACAAAGAATACGGAGCGCGGAAAGGGTTTCCAATATCGTTCTGTCAATAAAAATACCTCTGCCTGATTGGACTGTAAACTTAAAGAGTCATAAAATTCTTCAGTCCGGGAATCATTTCGCTGAATGTTTTTTTGTCCCCCGGTGAATTCTGCTTTAAATCTCCAGCCCTGATGCGGCAGGATTTTACTGTCAATGGATTCATATTGGTAGGAAACGCCTAAACCATTAAAAACATAGTCCAGGTTTTGATTATTTAAAATGGTTTTTTGTGATAAAGTGTTGGATGATTGATGCTTCATAAAGAAAGAAACAACATTAAAAAAAGTAAATCTGTATTGTATTCCTGCTCTAAAATCCAGGTTTAGATAACTGCTGTCCTGCTTATAAAGTTCAAATTGCAAATCAAATCCAAAAGGAGTTTGCATGATATAAGGAAAATTGCTTCTTAGTGCTAGCGACTGGCTTTCCCTTCCCGGAGCTCTCCAGTTTAAATATAAATCTTCACCGGAACGTAATGTATTATTTAAATCGATCATGGCATTACCCGTCAACTGCAGATTATTGTCATCTTGTGTGCTAAAACCGATAATACCATCAAAAGCATTGGAAGCCTCAGATTTTAACCCTAACTTAATAATTGCTTTATTATCCTGAAAATGAATAAAAGGGCCATTTACAAGTTCTAAAAACTCCAGTTTATCTATTCTTTCGGGTATCGTTTGAATTTTTTGATTATTAAAAGCATCACCTTTTTGAATATCCAGATAAGCCATTAAGAAACTAACGGTAACCGGAGGATCGGGCTGTTCTAAAACGATTGTATCTATTTTTATAAAAGAGCCGCGATTAATATCAATTTTTAAAGAAATAGTACTGTCTGATATTTCAGTGACAGTAGACCCGGCTGAAGCAAATGGAAATCCTTTATTCCGGTTCGTTGATAATTTCTTTTCTATAGTTTGATCTACCTGTTCATAATTTTGAAAATCCAATTGTTCTAATTTCTTTCCATCCTGAATGTATGTTTTTAAACTTGTGTTGATGGTATATTTGGTGCCATAATCTAAGGCAACGACAGTGCTGTCTTTTGTTAAATTCCGGATATTGGCTTTTGCCTGAAAAAAACCTTTCTGGCGGATTTTTGATATAATATTGCCTGCTTGCTCAAAAACTGCTGCATTGCCGTTTTTGAGTACCTTTTCCTTTATTACTGTATCAGCTCTGGTAATAACAAGTTTATGCTGGGCTTGAGTATTAAAAGACAGCAATAGTAAAAAAAGTAAACAGACAATAGATTTATTCAATTTGCCAGTTGATTGGTTTTTGTCCTTGTTGTTGTAAAATTTCATTGGTTTTCTTAAAATGATTGCATCCAAAAAATCCTTTTCTGGCAGAGAAAGGGGAGGGATGAGGCGCTTCCAACACATAATGTTTTTTGGTGTCAATTAACTCTTTTTTTGAACGTGCAAAATTTCCCCATAATAAAAATACCAGATTTGAACGATATTCTGATAAGTTTTGAATAACTGCATTTGTAAATATCTCCCATCCTTTTTTCTGATGTGAACCGGGTTCATTAGCTCTAACAGTTAAAGTAGCATTTAGTAAAAAAACGCCCTGATCTGCCCAGGCTTCCAGATTTCCTTTTTGAGGGATGGTTAAGCCGAATTCCTGTTGAAGTTCTTTAAAAATATTACGAAGGGAAGGAGGAATAGCAATTCCTTCGGGCACGGAAAAACTTAATCCATGAGCCTGTCCCGGCCCATGATAGGGGTCTTGTCCTAAAATGATGACTTTTACTTTAGAAAATGGCGTATGCCGAAAAGCTTCAAAAACTTTATCTTTGGGTGGATATACCAAATGCTTTTGACGTTCCGATGCTAAAAAGGTTTTTAGTTTTCGAAAGTATTCTTTGTCAAACTCATCTGACAGAATGTCTTTCCAGCTTTCTTCTAAATGAATATCTGGTGTCATGTGATGTTTTATTATAAATGAAACAAATATAAAAGAAAATCCCTGATTTAACAGATGTCAAAATCAAACAAATCATTTGTTCCCTTGTTTTTTTAATGTAATGGAATTACTTTTGAAAATCGTATTTAAACTATTATTTTATCTTTAGCGTTATTATATTGACGAAAAATAAAGTTTCTTTGCAAAAAAAATAAAGATATGAAGAAAAAAAAGACTACTATTTTGCTTGTACTTGTATTTGCCGGAGGTGTTATTCTTTCCTCATGTAAAAGCCAGGGGAAATGCCCCGGAGTATACAGTAAAACAGATACTCAGAAAACAGAACAGGTTAGCTAAATTATTCTTATACCCATCTTTGCTATGATAGGAATAAAACGCCACATTATCCTTTTGGTTTTCATGCTTGTTTCCCTTATCTTATTTTCGCAGGAACAGAAAGAGGGCACAGGAGATGAATTGCTTCGGCATGAATGGGATGCCGGTGGCTTGTTGCATATTGACGGTTTTGGGATAAGCGGCCGTAATGTCCGCTCGATTACATATTATAGAAAATGGTTTTATGAAGCTGATATCGTGATAATGAAACACCCGAAAGAAGTTAAAACTTCGAATGCCTATTATCCAAATACCAAAAGTTTTATTTACGGGAAAAAGAATTCATTTTTTGTAACACGATTGGGTATCGGGATGCAGAGATTGTTAAATCGTGAACCTTTTTGGGGAAAGGGGCTGGAAGTTCGGATGATATACAGTGTCGGAACATCTCTTGGATTTACCAAACCCGTCTACCTTTATATTATTACAGACAGACCTGGATATTCAAGTAGTATGAGCTATAAATTGGAGAAATATAATCCGGATAAACACGGTATCTGGGATATTCAGGGAAGAGGCCCCATTACCAAAGGGTTTGGTGAACTGGGTTTCTATCCCGGAGCTTACGGAAAATTCGCATTTAACTTTGAATTTGCCCAGGAAAGAAGCAAGATAAGAGCACTTGAAGCCGGTACTGTTTTGGATATTTATCCGGACAAAATACCTATTATGGCTAAAAATGAAAACAAACAATTATTTTTGTCTTTTTACATTAGTTTTTATTTTGGTGGTAGATATAATTGATTTGATATTGATAGATCGTAAAATAAGCTGTGCATGAGGTAAATAAAATATGTATAGCCCAAATTTGTTGATTGTTTTAATGATTGATAATTGGGAAGTAGTAATTTTTAATCCAGGATTACATTATATAGAAGAAGCCTTTAACTGGTTGAAAACATCCTTATGCTGGTTCCTTGTTTATAAAACACAGCCTATAGTCTATATTTGTGCATAATGTTTTTTACCTGTGGCTTGCTAATCCGGTAAAAAGCTGTATCTTGCACCGGGTTTTAAAAATTAAAAGTTAATTTTGATTGCAAGCGTAAGCGGTTAGAAATTAATTGATAACAAAAAGCAATAGATTAAATCTTGCAAAATATGATCAGCTAATATCAAAAATTTGGAAAAGGATTATATTTTTGCCAAAATAAATTGAGTATAACAAACAATTAATAAATATGAAGTTTAGAAAACTATTGATCAGTATGGCAGCCCTTTTGATTGTTGGGGTTGCGATTTTTCAGGTAAATCAAAAAAATGACGATCCCAGGGCACGATATGATAAACGTGGCATGGAATTCATGGAACATACCAAAGGTATCAAAAAAGCCATGGAATATTTAGCTTCTATGAAAGGAGAGCGGATGAGCGGTCATATTGACTCGAGAGATGTTATTAAAGCTCGTAAACAACTAAAGAAGAATGCCTCCGGACAAAAAGCATTAGGTCTTCAGTGGGATAATATTGGACCAGGAAATGTTGGAGGACGTACGCGTGGATTGTGCATCGATCCTGATAACCCGAATACTATGTATGCCGGAGGTGTTTCCGGAGGTCTCTGGAAAACTACTACAGGCGGCTCCTCATGGACATTGTTAACAGACGTGGATGAGAATCTTTCCATTTCTTCCGTGGAAATGGGGCCCAACGGAGAAATCTATGTTGGAACCGGTGAACGTTTTGCTAATGTATTGGGAAATAACTTTTCAACTCCCGGTGTAATCGGAACAGGCATTTATAAATCTACGGACGGGACGAACTTTGATTTAATTCCGTCAACTATCCCTGATGTATCCAATTCCTCATCAGTGGCATGGGCATTTGTGAATCGTATTGCCGTGGATACAAGCGATGGTGATGTTTGGGCTGCGACCAATAATGGCCTTAAATATTCTGATGATGGTGGTTCAACATGGCAAGACCCGCCATTGTTGCCTAATGGTCAACCATTAAATGGTAATGCCATGGATGTTAAAATTTCTCCTAATGGTATGGTTGCTGCCGTTATTGGTTCTTCGGTTTATATTAGTAAAACCGGAGAAATAGATGACTTTACGAATGTTTCCTCCGGCGATCCGAATGAGTTGCCGGGTTCTGATATTTCCAGGGTTGAACTAGCCATGGCGCACAACAATCAGACGATCTATGCCGTAATTGCTGATGGCGCAGGAGCTTTAAAAAATATCTATATGTCAGATGATAAAGGCGACACATGGAGTGTTGTTGGTCCCGGAGGAAGCAATAGTTTTGCAATCTTTGGTTCCAATAATCAGGGAGGCTATGATAATGTTATTGCTGTAGACCCTGATAATCCATATCGTGTGTTTGTAGGTGGAATTAATATGTGGGAGGGAACACAAGTTTCTTCAGGGCAGCCTTTTGCATGGCAGCAGATTACACAAGGTACGCTTGACCAGTTAGGTGGTGTGCAAACCGAACATTATGTTCATGTTGATCATCATGTGTATAAATTCCATCCTAATAATTCCAGCGTTATGTATGCCGGAACGGATGGAGGAATATTCCGGACCAGTAATAAAGGAAATACCTTTACTTCCTTAAATAAAAATTATAATGTAACCCAGTTTTATACACTTGCTATTGGCCCGAGAGGTGGTGTAATGGGAGGAACGCAGGATAACAGTACGCCTTATGTAAGTGGCCATGGGAATACACCTACCGATGCCGATGTTCTGTTTTATGGTGATGGTGGTCATGCAGCATTTAGTGTTTTAGACCAGGATGTATTTTTTGCCAGTTCTTATTATGGAATAACAGGTCGTTCGCTAGATAAAGGCGATACCTGGGAAAGAGGTGCCGAGTTAGACTCAGAAGGTGATGAAGTCCCTGGATATTATAGTGAGCGCCTGATCGATGAAAATATTTCAGCTTCTTTCGTTACTCCGATTAAATTATGGGAAAGCGTTAATGTAAGTAATTCAAGAGACTCTGTGTGGTATAAAGATAGCTTGAATAGTCATTCTGCCGGAGATACGGTTATCGTAAGAAGTAATACTAACCGGTATCCATTTAAGCATATTCTTAATCAACCGCTGAATCAGGGCGATTCTATACAAATTGCTGATCCTGTTCAGTCAAGATATTATCTAGGAACAGATAATGCTGTGTGGATGACCCGTGAAGCACTTGACTTTTCGGTTACTCCGGAATGGTTCAAGATTGCTAATATTAATGGAACAGTTCAAAGCATGCAGGTTTCCCAGGATGGAGATGTAATGTATGTTGGAACTCAGGGCGGCGGTACGAATGGACGTATTTACCGGATTAGCAACATTATGTCCGGATGGGATTATGCTACTGCTGATGCCGATACTTCAAGTCAACTTATTGAAACAACGTTAATAAAAGAATTTTCCCAGGGTCGTTGGGTTACTTCAATAGCGTTGGATCCGGAAGATAAAGACCATATCATTGTTACCCTTGGTAATTACGGAGAAAGTAATTATGTCTATCGTTCTACGAATGCTATGAGTGCTAATCCAACGTTCCAGTCTGTACAAGGAGACCTTCCTGAAATGCCTATCTACGCTTCCCTTATACCGATGTTTAATTCCGATAACGTCATTTTGGGTACGGAATACGGTATTTATGCTACAGATGATATTTCTGCTTCTTCTGTAACATGGGTGGAAGAAAATGATGGATTTGACCGCGTACCGGTTTATATGCTTGGACAGCAGACTATGGACCTTCCGTATATGGAAATGACTGAGACAATAGAAGGACAGCAATTTACAACTGTATATCCCGGTATTTCCAATTACGGTAAAGTTTATGCTGCCACTTACGGACGTGGATTTTATTCAACAGAAAAATATACTGGTATCCAGGAACAAGCTAAAAGCTTTGGTAAAGAACAAAAGCTCAATATTAATCTTTATCCGAATCCTGTTTCTGACCAGGCTACCGCAGAATTTGAACTGGATAAGTCTTCTGATATAGTATTGCGCGTTTATGATATCAACGGAAAATTGATGAATGCAAGAGAAGAAAAACTTTCATCAGGTAAACATTCTCTTAAACTTGATGTGAGCAACATGGATAAAGGAAACTATATCTTACAAATGATATACGATGGAGATAAGACAACTTCTAAGAAGTTCATTGTATATTAATTTGATAGGTAAGAAAAGATAAAAAAGGCCCTCAACTGAGGGCTTTTTTTTTGCTTTTTGCTAATTTTTTATGGCTTTAATTTCTTCCAGATTTTCCTGTATCATTTCCTTTAGCATGGTTTTTATTTCCGGATGAGAAAAAGAGATATTATCCAAAGCTTCTCTAATTTGGTCTGTGTCAAAATTATATTCTCCGGAATTTGTTCGATGGTTATAAACAAACCGGATATCTTTGTCAAATGAAGCGATTAACCAAACAATTGTATCAGGCAGATCTCCTACAGGCGGCCGGTCAATATTTGTTAATCCGAAAGTAGCTTTAACAACTGTCCCTTTGTGAAGTTGGGAGTCTATAGAAAAATCGCCACCGGCTTGAAGAGCATTTTGTTTAAAAAGCGGAATACCAAGCCCTACTTTTCTGGTTGTTCGGGAAGTGAAAAATGGATCATGCACGTTTTCTAACATATCCTCTGACATTCCGTCTCCGTTATCTTCTATCTGTATGCAATAGGTGTCAGAGGATTGGTCTTCTGTGATATCCAGCTTTATGACCGTTGCATTCGCGCGGGAACAATTTTCGGTTATGTCAAGAATATGGTATGATAAAGTTTTCATCGGCGAAAAAATTTTATGCTTTTATTATCAGATGTGACTTTATTCTGACTATGAGCTTAAGCAGTAGATATAGAAAATTTAGTTCTATTAAATGTATATGTTACGTCCATTTTTATTGTGGAGCGCTTGTTTTATTTCATCAAAACTTCTGCTGTTCATTTTAAAAAGTGTATGGATTTTACCGATGTCTTCCGGATAGTGGGCGTCAGATGACTGAATAAATGTCTTGTCCTGAAGTATAGGATATTCATTTATAACTTTCTCTTTCGTGGTGTGGAAAGAAATTTCCAGAGCATCTTCATTAAGATCGTCCGGTATAAAACCAAGCTGACTAAGCAAACTGAATCTGGATTTATTAATATGTGCCGGAATAAATATGCCGTCTAATTCATGAACTTTCTTGCTTATCTGATCAACACTTTGGTCAAGCGATGTAAACAGCGAGTAGTCAAGTTGTTGTAATATTTGTTCTTCTGCATCCACCACAACCTGATAGCCGAGTTTGTCCGGGTCGTTAGGATATTTTATCAGATGTTTGTCAAGATAGCTTTGGAATTCAGTAAGTTTATTTTCCGGAAAAAAACATAAACAGTGGGCTTCTTCCATTGAAGTAACTTCGGCACCACAAAGCACCGTGATCCCGTAACTTCCGGACAGATCGGCAATAATCTGACTTTGTAATGTACTATTGTGATCGGCAATGCCAATAATATCAATACTTTTTCGCGCTGCATGCTCCAGTATGTTATGCGGACTCATGCTCAGATCGCCGCAAGGGGATAGAACAGTGTGTATATGAAGGTCAGCGCGATACCGGTTCATGATTATTTTAGAATTTTATATAATTAAATTATTCAAAATGCTGGTAATGTCATTATTATGTTTTCTTTCTTTTATCTCTTACTGTCATTTGCTTCGCGTCATTTATCCGTCTTCGACGGATGTCATTTTTAGTTTACCTTGTGAAACCTTTTTCTGTTTCACCAAGGTCATTTGCGCTTCGCGCGTCATTTTGCTTTACTATACTCTAAGTCATTTACTTAAGGGCTTTCTGAGACGGTTATATTTGACAGCAGCCGGACACAGAAGTATAGACAATGACCATTAATGACTATCAATGACAACAAATGACAACCAATGACTACTAATGACAATAAATGACATTTTTTTCTTTGCATTATCCAACTCGCCCAGCACATTTAATCATTCTCCTGTGTGCTTTTGGCAAACATGAAGGTTTCATATAATTGACCTGTGATTTCAAAGGCAGATTTTGATGTGGATAACAACGGAATGTTTTCTTTGTTGCTAAACTCAATAGTTTCCTCACTGGGCTCAAGGTCTTTTACAATAATAATAGCCGCGATATCTTTTAAAGAAGCAATAGCCATTATATTTTTATGCGTTTGCAGAGTTATCCATACCTGGCCCTCTTTGGCATTTCCCATAACATCGCTAAGAAGGTCGGAAACGTAACCGCCTGTTGCTGTTTTACTAAGTCCGTCTTCGCCTGAGAGAACAGATAAATCTAATTTATTTTTAATTTCTTCTATCGTCATAACATTAACGGTTTTTATCAAGTTTGGGTTTTCCCCAGATGGATTTCATAATTTCCAGGGATTCTTCTTTACTCATTAATTCTTTTTGCTCTTTTCGTTTTTGAATAAAAATGCAATCGTTTATGCTTGCTTTTCCCTGCACAATATCTTCAGCAAGAGCTCTGCAGCTAGGCGCTCCACACACTGTACAGTCTACCCTGGGGAGTCGCTCCATCGTCATCTGGACTTGTCGCATTTTGCGTAAAGCTATTGAGAGATCATTGTCAAGTTTCATCATAGAACGGGGCTCTACGGGGCCTATAGTAATATTATTAAGCAAATAGTCTTTATAAGATAAAAACTCTTCATTTTTTTGCTCACTTGCATTTTCAGCACGGTTTCTCATTCTTTCTACTGTTAAGAATCGGTTTCCGCTTGTTAACACTCCTCCGGCACAACTTTCATCACAAGCGCGTAGCTCCAGAAAATCGATATTACTCATCTCTTCATTTTCTACCCGTTCAAGAATGGCCATTACATTGTTAATACCATCTATGGCCAGGCTTCGTTGTCCATTGTGGTCCTTCTCTCCGTTGGTTAAGCTCCACAGTATATCTCGTGAGCTAAGGTGTTGACGGTCGGGAAGGGCACAACGATCGTTGTTATGTTGTTTGATAAAAGTAAATACCTTGTTATAGAGGTAATCCATGTTAATAACCCCATCAATAGCCGATTTGTCTTCCCCTACAGGGCTTTTTATTGCTGCGATCTTAGCTGCACATTGCGTAATATAAAATATGCCAATTTTATCTTCCGTTATTCCCTGATCGATTAGCTTTTTCTTGAAGTATAAAGCACTTACATCTAAAGGAGGTTTGATGGATAACAGATTCGGGATTAAGGAGGGGAATTTAACTTGTATTAACCGAACAATAGCCGGGCAAAAAGCAGATATTAACGGTCTGGTGTTTTCCTGATTATTTAATTCTTCCTGTTGTTTGCGCCATACAACTTCTGTAGAGTTTTCAACCTCAAAGACATGAGTAAAGCCTTGTTGTTTCAAACTGCTGTGGATTTCTTCTGTCTGCACATCCTCTGGAAATTGCCCGAAAAAAACCGAAGGGACTAAGGCAACTCTGTGTTGGAAGTTATGAATATTCGTAAAATCATCTTGTTCGATGATTATGGCATTTACCGGGCAATGCCTGTAACATTCTCCACAATCGATGCATCGATTAGCCTCCAGGTTGGCTTTGCCTTCTCTGACCCGAATTGCTTCTGTCGGGCAAACTCTCATACAATTAGCACAACCAATGCAAAGGTCTTTGTCTATTTTGAGAGCATGGTGAAAAGCTTGTTTTGTCATAGTTCTTAAGTGTTCAGGTAACAGATTATTTCTACTCGTGTTCCTTTTCCAACTTCACTTGTTATATCGAGTTTATCAGCGTGTGATTTGATGTTTGGTAATCCCATTCCTGCGCCAAATCCCATTTCTCGTACTTGCTCGCTGGCTGTGGAATATCCCTTTTGCATCGCAAGGTCAATATCGCTTATTCCTGGGCCATGATCAGTAAAGACAACTTTTATGTGATCTTCGTTGATCTCAACATCAGCTTCCCCCTGATATGCATGTGCCACAATATTAACTTCGGCTTCATACATGGCAACAACCAACCGTTTAATGGTTTTAATATCAATATTTAGTTGTTTTAAAAGCCTTTTTACTTCGCTGGATGCTAGTCCGGCAGAACTGAAATTGCCTCCTTCTATGTCAAATTTTATATTCAAAATCTAAAAGATTGGTTTGATCCCCTGGTTATATAATAATCCACTTATTTTAAAAACCGAATAAGGACTTTCAATAATTGTTATGTTATTTTCCCGCGCCAAATTGATCATTTCACTACTGCATTTTTTATCTCTTGCGATGATAACCAATTTTATATCCGACATTTCAGCGGTGCGAATAACCTGTGGATTGGCTAAACCTGTTATAAGTGTGATATCGTTTGTATCTAACATAAGCACATCGCTCATCAAATCGGAAGCAAATGCATATTCTATTTTATGTTCTGCATCAACAGGTGCACCGGAAATCGTACCATTCACAATTTTGGCTATAGAATGGATCGTCAGGAGGTTTATGTTTTTTGTCTTCAGGGCCATATATTTTTTGTTTGATGAGACAAATATACGAAATACAAAACACAAAATGCAAGAAAAATGTTAAAAAAATAACAGTGTTAATATAATAACAATAGATTTTAAAAAAGAGCTGCCTTTTTTTTTGGCAGCTCTGGATTTAGTTAGATATAGCTTGTTTAATAACGTTCACGCGCTACATATTTCGTGTGTAAAAGTTCATGAGATTTATGGCCTAAAGGTTCGCCTAAGAAATCTTCGTATATCTTAACGATTTCCGGATTCTCATGTGATTTACGAATAGGTAGGTCCATATCTTCTTCATAAATAGCTTTAGCACGTTTGTCCCGAATAGCCTGGTTGGTTGGAATAGGTTGACCACCGCCACCAAGACAGCCTCCCGGGCAAGCCATTATTTCGATGAAATGATAATTGGCCTTGCCATCTTTTACTGCCTGCATCAGTTCTTTGGCATTAGCTAGTCCATGTGCAACGGCACATCGTAATTCTACACCATCAAGAAACTTCCAGTCTTCAACCGGATCTTCTATTTTAATGGTAGCTTCGCGGACTCCGCCAAAACCACGGACAGGTTCAATATTTAAGTTTTTAAACGGAACTTCACGGCCGGTAACAATTTCATAAGCTGTTCTCAGTGCAGCTTCCATTACACCTCCTGTGGCTCCGAAAATAGTTGCTGCTCCGGAAGAATCTCCCATGAGACTGTCAAATTTTTGATCCTCAAGCTCAAGGAATTCAAGCCCGGCTTGCTCAACCATAATGGCCAGCTCCCTTGTTGTTATTGCATAATCCACATCTTTATAACCACTATCGGTCATTTCCGGACGGTCAGCTTCAAACTTTTTCGCTGTACACGGCATGACAGAGACAGAAACTATATCTTTCGGATCCAGATTACGCTTTTGAGCGTAATATGTCTTGGCTAATGTACCAAACATTTGTTGCGGCGACTTACAGGAGGATACATTGTCCAGTAATTCAGGGAATGTATGCTCTATAAACTTAACCCAACCGGGTGAACAGGATGTTGTCATCGGCAAACGTACCGATTCATCACCGTCCACGAGCGCTTTTTTCAGTTTGGTAAGCAATTCCGTGCCCTCTTCCATAATCGTCAGGTCAGCCGTAAACTGGGTGTCCAGTACAGAGTCGAAACCAAGACGTTTAAGTGCAGTTACCATTTTACCTGTGACACGCTTACCGGGATCAAAGCCAAGTTCTTCACCTAAGCCTACGCGTACTGCAGGAGCGGTTTGTACAATAACATGCTTGTTTTCATCATAAATAGCATCCCATACCTTTTCGATATCATTAACCTCAATAAGAGCTCCTGTGGGACAGCGATTGATACACTGACCACAATTGGTACAAACAACTTCGTGCATCGGGCGGTCGAAGAAGCTGGATATTTTCATATTGCCACCTTTGTTTGCAACCGCTAAAGCGCTGACAGCTTGTAGTTGTTCGCAGGTTCTTACACAGCGTTGACAGCGGATACATTTGCTGTCATCCTTCATGATCGAAGGAGAGGATTGATCGACGGTGTAATTCTTTTCCGGTACGAGATCCAGAAAAACCTGATTACCGGTGCGATATTCATTGGCTAATTCCTGAAGTTCGCAATTTCCGTTTTTGAAACACTTTGTACAATCGGCATTGTGCTCTGAGAGCAATAGCTCGATAATGTGTTTTCTTGAGCGTCGTACTTTTAATGTGTTGGTATGGATTTTCATGCCTTCTTGCGCAGGCATAGCGCAGGAAGCGATTAATCCTTTTTCTTCTTGTTCAACAACGCAAACACGACAATTTCCGGCAACGCACAAGTCTTCATGGAAACAAAGCGTGGGAACTTTAACTTTTATTTTTTGTGCAGCATCGAGTACTGTTTTCCCTTCTTCAACGCTGACATCGATTCCATCTATATTTAAATTTATCATTTTAGACATATATTTTCTTGTTTTCAATTCGACAAGCAGTAAATTAATAGATCATTTCTTCTTTGAAGTTATCAACGATAGAAGCAAATGAGTTTGCTACAGACTGTCCCAAACCACATTTAGATGTTAATTTCATCGTTTCTGTAAGTTTAAGCAGTTCATTAAGGTATTCAATAGGTTTGTCACCCCGTTTCACTGCTTCAACCCCGAGTAGTAGCTGCTGACAACCAACACGGCAAGGAGTACATTGCCCGCAGGATTCTTCTTCAAAAAATTCCAGATAATTATGTATCACATTGTACATAGAACGGGAACTGTTGAAAATCATCATTGATCCCCCTGTTGGAACACCTTCAAATCCAATAATAGTATCCTTGAAATGTTTACGGGGAACGCAAAAGCCGGCGGCACCACCTACTTGTACAGATTTTGTATCGCCATCGCCAAATTCTTCTACGAAGTTTTCAAGAGTCATTCCCAACTCAAGCTCATAAATGCCCGGAATAGGTGTATCACCGGAGACAGAAAATACTTTGGAACCTCTGGAATCATCGGTGCCAAGTTCTTTAAATTTTTCTCCACCCAAACGGCATATCATTAATGCATAAACTAAAGTTTCAACATTATTGATAACAGTGGGTTTCCCTTTATACCCGGAAGTTGTGGGATAGGGTGGTTTGTTGCGTGGCTCTCCGCGTTTACCTTCCATGGACTCGAATAATGCGCTTTCTTCTCCACAAATGTAAGCACCGGCACCAGTGACAATTTTAATTCTGAAATCAAAATTTAATTCATCTAATACTTTATGAAATTCGTCCAGATGCTTTTGTAAATCATCGAGCAAGAATTTGTACTCTCCGCGTAAATAAATATACCCTTCTTTAGCACCGATTACTTTAGCTCCAACAGCCATCCCGCCAAAAACTTTGAGGGGAACTTTAAATAGAATTTCACGGTCTTTAAAAGTACCCGGTTCGCCCTCATCTGCATTGCAAATGATGAATTTCTCATCGGATTCTTCCTGAGCAGTGAATTTCCATTTCATTCCTGTGGGAAATCCAGCTCCACCGCGTCCACGTAGCCCTGAATCAAGAAGGGACTGGACAATATCTTCATTGCTGGATTGTAGCGCTTCAGTTAATATGTCTTTATAATTACATTCTTCTGTAAAAATTATATCAACTCTTTTCAATTGTTTTGTATCTGCCATAATGACCTCCGTTTTAGCTTTTGTGCTTAATTTCTGTGATGATTTCTTTCACTTTTTCCGGTGTAAGTTCAGTATATGCTTTGTTGTTAATTAGCATTGCCGGCCCTTTATGGCACCATCCTAAACAGTTGGTTTCCAGTAATGTGAATTTATTGTCAGGTGTGGTTTCACCGATATTAACTTTGAGAAGATTTTCCAATGTATGTAAAATCTCCCGTTTACCTTTCATATCGCATGTAATTGTTCTGCAAAGACGGATTACATATTCACCCCTGGGCTTAATATCCAAAAATGTGTAAAAAGATGCAGTACCATAAACCTGAGCTGCAGATAAATCCATTTCTCTGGCAATTTCGATTATGGCCTGATCATCTAAATGATTCTGTTGATCTACAACACCTTGTAGTATAGCCATTAGGTTAGTTCTTTCCCGGCCATGTTTATCTACAAGCTCTTTGACCATTTGTTGTGTGTTCGACATTTTAACCTCCTTTATTGATTGTAGTTTTGGTTTTTTATTTGTTATATGAATAACAATGAAGGTTCAAAGATAAGAAAGACTTTTGTTAGTCAAATAACAATAGTGCTTTTTTTTATGTTTTTCCTTAATTTATAGGTAGTCTAAATTAAATTATTTGTCCTATTAGCATGCCCAATCGTGGTTGTTTGAATTATTCTTAATTTTGCTTCAAATCAAATTTATGAGTAGCCGCTATTTTATAGAGCTTTCTTTTAACGGGGAATCATTTCACGGTTGGCAACGCCAAAAAGAACATTATACGGTGCAGCAATGTCTCGAAGATTATATGTCTGTTTTTTTAAAGCAAAATGTTACCGTCATGGGCGCGGGAAGAACTGATGCGGGAGTGCATGCAAAGAACTTTTTTGCTCATACTGATATTGATTTAAAAGGCATGCCAATAAATGATTTTGTTTATAAAATGAATCGTTTTTTACCTCCATCCATCGTGCTGCATAGTTTATATCCTGTTAATAAAAATGCACATGCACGATTTGATGCTATTGAACGGTCTTATAAGTATTACATTACCACAGAGAAGGATCCTTTTTCTAATACATTTGCATATGTTTATTTAGCCCCATTGGATTTGGAGAAAATGAATAGCGCTGCAGAATACTTAATCGGAACACACGATTATAGTAGTTTTGCTCGTTCCGGAACAGACGTTAATAATTATATTTGCACTGTAAAACAGGCAACTTGGGTGATTGATAATAAATTATTTGTTTTTCATATTACAGCTGACCGTTTTTTACGTAATATGGTAAGAGCTATTGTAGGTACGTTAATTGATGTAGGCAGAGGGCAGATTGAAATAGAAGAAGTAGAGAAAATAATGTCTTATAAAGATCGTCAATATGCGGGCAAATCTGTCCCCGGCAAAGGTTTATTTCTTACGGAAATCAAATATCCCAGACATTTGTTTTTATAGTATTTTACAACAGGATGAATTCGTAAAGTGCAAGATTCTTTTAAGCCTTACTGGTTTCGTTTATATGTATACCTGAGATTAAATATCAGTAGAAAAAATATAGGTTTTAAGCTTTTTAAAAGATATGGTGTTCAATATTTAACAAACGATTCTTGATAAGTTTATGTTATAGACATGCAAATCTAATGTATAGGTGATTATTTTTGCATAAAATTGGAGAGAAAATGCAGGCAGAATATAATGAACAAAGTATAAAGTCATTAGACTGGAAGGATCATATAAGAACCCGTCCGGGAATGTATATTGGAAAATTAGGAGAAGGTTCTTCCAAGGATGATGGAATTTATGTTTTAGTGAAAGAAACCATTGACAATTCTATTGATGAATTTGTCATGGGTCATGGAAAAAAGATAGACATAAAAGTAGAAGGTACTCGCGTCTCAATAAGGGATTATGGTCGAGGTATCCCATTAGGTAAAGTTTTGGAATGTGTTTCCAAAATTAATACAGGAGCAAAATATGATTCCCAGGCTTTTAAAAAGTCCGTGGGATTAAATGGAGTAGGAACCAAAGCCGTAAACGCCCTTTCCGAAGAGTTTAAAGTCAAATCGGTAAGAGAAGGACAGGCTAAGATCATAGAGTACAGGAAAGGGGAGTTGATCTCTGAAGAATTGATAGAAACGACAGAGCGTAATGGAACTTTTGTTCAATTTGTGCCTGATAAAGAGATATTTGGTAATTACAGATATATTTCTGAATATATTGAAAAGCTACTTTGGAATTATGCCTATCTGAATAAAGGATTGACTTTAAATTTTAACGGAGAGGTTATCCGATCGGAAAACGGATTGCTTGATTTGCTTCAGGATCAGGTTGATGAGGAATTTATATTTCCGATTATTCATTTTTCCGAAGGTGATTTTGAATGTGCTTTTTCATATTGTTCCCGCAAATACGGTGAAGATTATCATTCATTTGTTAATGGGCAGTATACTCCACAGGGAGGGACGCATCAGGCGGCTTTCAGGGAAGCTATTGTAAAAACGATAAGGGAATTTTACAAAAAAGATTTCGAGCCTTCAGATATACGAGGGGCTATTGCTTCGGCGTTTAGTATAAAAATTCAGGAGCCTGTTTTTGAATCGCAGACAAAAACCAAATTAGGTTCACAGCACATGAGTCCTAATGGACAAACCGTGCGAAACTATGTAACAGATATCGTCAAACGGAATTTGGATAATTACTTGCACCGCCATCCGGAGACTGCTGATCTTTTGCTTCAAAAAATACAGCTCAATGAAAAAGAACGGAAGGAAATGGCCGGAATTAAAAAGAAAGCCCGGGAAACAGCCAAAAGAGCAAGCTTACACAATAAAAAGTTAAGAGATTGTAAAGTCCATTACAATTCCAAACATGATGACCGTCTGGAGTCTACTTTGTTTATTACAGAGGGTGACTCTGCCAGCGGATCTATTACAAAAGCACGCAATGTTCGTACTCAGGCTGTATTTAGCTTAAAAGGAAAACCTTTGAATAGCTTTGGACTCTCGAAAAAGATTGTCTATGAAAATGAAGAGTTTAATTTACTTCAGACGGCACTTAATATTGAAGATAGTCTGGAAAATTTAAGATATAACAATATTGTTATTGCTACAGATGCTGATGTGGATGGTATGCATATTCGTATGTTGCTCTTGACCTTTTTCCTGAAGTTTTTTCCGGAACTTGTCAAAAAAGGACATTTGTATATTTTGCAGACACCGTTGTATCGTGTCCGGAACAGGCAAACGACACTCTATTGTTATAGCGAACCCGAAAGACGCGAGGCCATTGAAAAATTGAAAGGAAAACCGGAAATTACCCGCTTTAAAGGATTAGGGGAGATCTCTCCGGATGAGTTCGTGCACCTTATCGGAAAAGATATTCGGTTGGAACCCATAATCCTTAAAGATAATGTGTCTACGGATAAGACACTCAAATTTTATATGGGCAAAAACACACCACAGCGGCAGGATTTTATCATTGATAATTTGAGATTTGAACTGGATGTGATCGAGAAAAATCAATCGGAAATGCCTTTATCCCCGGAAGAAAAAGTTAACATTGTAAATATTTGATTAGATTTTAATTGTTAAACCTATTTTCAGGAGGATAAAAAAAAACCAGATGTTCATTCAAACATCTGGTTTTTTGGTTTATAATTTTTGTACGTATGAAGGATTATTCTCTCAGAACGGTTATGGAACCGCTGAAT
>JBNJGZ010000028.1:15516-21741 GCA_051748065.1 Bacteroidota bacterium | reverse complement strand
AAATATAAATCAGCAAAGAAAAGTTTATATTTGTTGGTTTATATAAGTACATTCAAAACAGTCAATAACTACTCCGCTGAAGGATCAGAGTAAACTTTTGATGGGATTTGAATCAGATTATTGAAGCTATGAGTTTCCAGGCGTTGGACTTTACCTTAACTTTGCTGCTTCGATTACGCTGAAATAAATTAAACACATTTATAACAAAACAAGTAACAAAGACGTTTTATTGATCGAAATCTCAAATTTGAAGGGTTGTGAAAAAATACGGTAGACTATTCATTTTATTGTTCTTATTTACCATTATCCTGCCGGAGATCAGCAGGGCACAAATTGGTGGAAAAGGAATCTTTACTTTTTTAGGTATGCCCAAATCGGCAAGAGTAGCTGCTGTCGGCAGTAATTATTTGCCTGTAAACGATGGAGATATAAACCTTGCTTTGAGTAATCCTTCTTTGGTAAATGAGGATATGCATAACAAAATCGGGTTGGCTTTTGTGGATTTTTATTCAGATATTTCAACCGGCTTTGTTAGTTATTCGCGAACTTTTGATAAAGTAGGTAGCTTCAGCGGGACTTTGGAGTTTATTGATTATGGTGAGTTTGACCGGGCTGATTATACCGGCCAGCGAATGGGCAAATTCTCAGCCGGAGAATATGCTTTTAATGTCGGCTGGGGAAGGGCACTTGCGCCGAATTATGTTATCGGAGCAAACCTGAAAGGCGTAGTGGCCAATTATGAAAAGTATTCCTCTTCCGGAATTGCAGTTGATGTGGCCGGATCTTATGTGAGTGATGACAATCGATTTGTGACCTCCTTAATTATTGCAAACATCGGAAGACAACTAAACTCATTTAGTGGAAATGAAATTGAGCCCATGAATTTTGATGTTAAATTGGGATTTATGAAAGACCTGGAGCACGTTCCGTTTAAGTTTTTCGTCCTGACAGAACATTTGCAAACCTGGGATTTGCGTTATGACGATCCCAATGATCCGGAAAATGCTGCGGACCCCATTACTGGCGAGCGGGAGGAAGAATCAGGTCTGGAAGTTTTTGCGGATAACTTAATGCGACATTTTACCGTAGGTGGCGAGTTCTCAATAACCCAAAATTTTCATATACGCGGGGGCTATAATTATCAACGCAGGCAGGAGTTAAAAGTTCCTTCACGAATATCTACCGTTGGTTTTTCCTGGGGCTTTGGATTTAGAATCAGTAAATTTCATTTGAATTACTCCCGGTCTACATACCATTTAGACGGTTCCCCTAATTACATTTCAGTAACTACCAACCTGGATGACTTTTTTGATAAGGAATAAATATATGATTTCTGTTTTTCCAAAATAATTATTTTCGCCCTATGAAGATTGAAATCGACAAGGATGCCGGCTTTTGCTTTGGAGTGAGTCATGCGATTAAGATGGCGGAAAAATACTTAAAGGATCATTCGTATCTTTACTGTTTGGGAGATATTGTGCATAACAAAGCAGAGGTAAAGCGATTATCTGATTTGGGGTTACGAATTATAGACTATTCAATTTTTCGTCAACTTAAAGATGAAACCGTTTTGATAAGAGCTCATGGAGAACCGGTTGAAACTTACAAAATAGCCTCACAAAATAACATTGATCTAATTGAAGGTACTTGCCCTATTGTTACACGGCTTCAAAAAATGATACGGGAAGAAGCAAATGAAAATCAGCCGCAAGTTGTGATTTTTGGCAAGAAGAACCATCCTGAAGCGATCGGTCTTGCATCACGCGTTTCTTCAAATGTGCAAGTTGCCCAAAATACTGAGGATCTGGAGTTGGATTATTGTAAGCCTGTGTTTGTTTATTCGCAAACGACGATGGATAGAGAACTTTACGAAATTTTTTATACCCATATTCAAGAGAAGGCAGAACACGAATGTTCAAACCCCCATGTTCAGGTTCAGGATTCAGTATGCGGTAAAGTGGCAAACCGGGCCAAACAAATAAGGGAGTTTGTTGCCCAACATGATGTTGTTATTTTTGTTAGCGGAGAAAATAGCTCAAATGGGAATTACTTATTTCAGGTTGCACAAAAAGTCAATCCCAACACTCATTTTGTTAGTGATGTTGATCAGTTGAATCCAAACTGGCTAAAAGATGCTGAAACGATTGGTATTAGCGGGGCTACCTCTACACCTTTGTGGCTGATGGAAAAAGTCAAAGCCCGGATTTCCTCAATGGTGTGAAAATCTTTACCAAATCCCCTGACTTTTCGTTTGATAATTCAAAAATTATGTATAAATTTGCAGCCCTTTTTAGAGGTTGTTAACTAGAATGTTGAACCCGGCCCTTCGCGGGCCACAAGTAATCGGAACAAAAACACATGAGCGAAGAAAACAAAGCTGAAGAGCAAAACACTGAAAATCAAGAGCAGCAAGAAGCTGCAAAACAACAGGAAGAAGCTAAGACGGAAGAGTCTCAACAACCTGTTGACGAAAAAACTGAAGAAGAACAGAAGCCGGAAGAGCAAGAAAAGGCTACTGGTAAAGACGAGTCCCGGGAAGACATTCCGGAAACTCCGCAGTTTGCAACTCCACAGCAAGAATTTGACTGGGATGCTGCTGATGAGGATATTGATGATTATGACAAAGAGAGAAGAGAAAAACTCGAAAATGTATATGATCAAACCTTAAGTACAATTGATGACCAGGAAGTTATCGATGGTACGATTGTAGCTATGAATAACCGTGAGGTTGTTGTTAATATCGGCTACAAATCAGACGGTCTTATTTCCATGAATGAATTGCGTTATCGTGATGACTTACAGATTGGCGATACCGTTGAAGTATATGTGGAAAATAAAGAAGATAGTAATGGGCAACTGGTATTGTCTCATCGCAAAGCACGCGTGCTAAGAAGCTGGGAGCGTGTAATAGAAGCCCATGATAAAGATGAAATTATAAATGGCCATATCAAATGCCGTACAAAAGGTGGTTTGATTGTGGATGTCTTTGGTCTGGAAGCATTCCTGCCGGGATCACAAATTGATGTTAAGCCGATCCGTGATTACGATCAATATGTAGGCAAAAACATGGAATTTAAAGTGGTTAAGATTAACCATGAATTTAAAAATGTGGTCGTTTCTCATAAAGCTCTTATTCAAGATGAGCTGGAGAAACAAAAAGCAGAAATTATTTCCAAGCTGGAAAAAGGACAAATCCTGGAAGGAACAGTCAAAAACATTACTTCTTACGGAGTATTTATCGACCTTGGCGGCGTAGATGGTTTGATCCATATTACGGACCTGTCCTGGGGACGTATCAATCATCCGGAAGAAATCGTAGAGCTTGATCAAAAACTTAATGTTGTTATTCTGGACTTTGATGATGATAAGAAACGTATTGCATTAGGACTAAAACAGCTTCAGCCACACCCATGGGAATCTCTTGATGAGAACCTGAAAGTGGGAGACAAAGTGAAAGGAAAAGTTGTTGTTGTCGCTGATTACGGTGCTTTTGTAGAAATTGCTCCCGGAGTAGAAGGATTGATCCATGTTTCCGAAATGTCCTGGTCACAACATCTGCGCACGGCTCATGACTTCCTGAAAGTAGGAGATGAAGTGGAAGCTGTGATATTGACATTGGACCGCGAAGACCGCAAAATGTCATTGGGCATGAAACAACTTATGCCTGATCCATGGGAAAATATCGAAAGTAAATATCCGGTAGGTTCTAAACATACAGCTACTGTAAGAAACTTTACAAACTTTGGAATTTTTGTGGAGCTTGAAGAAGGCGTTGATGGATTGATCCATATCTCAGATTTATCCTGGAGTAAGAAGATCAAGCATCCGGCAGAGTTCACTCAAATCGGTGATACTATTGATGTTGTCGTTCTTGAACTAGACAAAGAAAATCGTCGATTGAGTCTTGGACACAAGCAACTGGAAGAAAATCCATGGGATGTTTTTGAAACCATCTTTACTGATGGCTCCATTCATAAAGGAACTGTAGAAAGTATCGTTGATAAAGGAGCTATTATTACGCTTCCTTATGGAGTAGAAGGCTTTGCGCCGATGAAACATCTGAAAAAAGAAGACGGTACAAATGTGAAAAAAGACGAGACATTAGATTTTAAAGTGATTGAGTTCAATAAGAAAAGTAAAAAAATCGTTGTGTCGCATTCACGCATCTACGAAGATAAGCTCGCTGATGAGAAAGCCGAAGAGAAAGCCGCTAGTAAAGCCAAAGCCAAAGCTACAGCTAAGAAAGTTAAGAATTTGAATGAAGGTGCTGAAAAAGCTACACTTGGAGATATTGGCGTATTGGCTAATCTGAAAAATGAGCTTCAGGCCGAAGAGAAAGTAAAAGCTCAGGATTATATGAAAAAACGCTCTGAGAAAGATGACGAACAAGAAGAACAAAAAGGGCAGGCAGAGCAGGAAGAGAAAAAATCCGAAGAGCAAAATGAAGAACAGGAAGCAGATGTATCCTTAAACCAGGAAGCAAAAGAAGAGGCAGAGGATAAATCGAAAGAGATTGCGCCTGAAGAAGCAAGGTCTAAAGTAAAAGAAGCTGAAGAAAAAGCTGAGGAAGAGGAAAAAGAAGATAAAGAAGAGAAAGAAGAAGATGCAACGAAAAACGAAAGTGAAGATGCATCAGAAACAGATCAGAAAGAAGATTCTTCAGAAGAAGACAGCAAAAAAGAAGAGTAAGACCTTCAGATTTCTTTAGATTTTTTAACATAATTACCAGAGCCGGAAATATTTCGGCTCTGGTTTTTTCAAAAAAAATTTAGATATTTGTCAACAAAATCAGATAAATTTTGTATAACTATTAAATAAAACTATATGAATATGAAAAAAATACTAATACTTTTTATCTCAATAATTATAGGAATAAATGTTAATGCCCAGTGTACACCCGGCGATTATGATGAGCCGGGATTGCATCCTGACACTATACAGGGAATGCCTCCTGCCGTCGTATCAGAACCCTATGAAGAAGTCGTAACTGTTGTGGTGCCGAAAGATACTACAATTAGTTTTGGAACTGTACAAATAGATTCGATTGGTGTTACTGATATTAAAGGAATGCCAGGTGGATTTGATTATACGCCAAACTCTTCAACCGGATATTGGCCGGGGGATTCTTCCGGATGTGTTCTTGTTACCGGAGACCCGCAACCCGGCGATGAAGGCGTTTATCCTGTAGAAGTAGATGTCATGGTCTATGCTAGTGGATATTCAGCTCCTTTTACCTACACAGGTTATGAGCTGGAAATATTAGACTCTACCCATGTTAATATTCAGGAAGCTAAATCCTCCGTGAATGAAGTTGTGGCATTTCCGAATCCGTTTAAGGAGGATCTCACTATTGAATTTGAAATGAATAAAAATGCTCCTGTTGAAGTTGAACTCTTTAATATGGTGGGAGATGTGTTGAGACAAAAAACAATTAATGCAACTGCAGGGGAAAATGCTATAAAATTTAATACGGCATCATTAACAAATGGCGTGTATTTCTATCGCTTTAATGCCGGTGATAAGATTATTACACGGAAGCTTGTGAAGGAATGATGTTTAATATTACGATTTTAGGAAGTGCATCTGCAATTCCTACAAAAAAAAGATTTCCAAGTGCCCAGCTTATTAATATGCTCGGGCACTTGTTTTTGGTAGACTGTGGCGAGGGAACTCAACTGCAATTGATACGGTCTGGCACGGGATTGCAAAAGATTGAACGTATTTTTATTAGCCATTTGCATGGCGATCATTTTTTTGGATTACCCGGTCTGATTACATCAATGCATCTTACAGGCCGAACCGAGCCTTTACATGTGTATGCTGATAACGAACTTCCAGGTATTATTGATCCGGTAATTAACTACAGCCATAAAAACCTCGGGTTTGAAATTGTTTTTCACGCTCTAACACCGGGAAAAAGTGAATTACTATTTGAAAATGATAATCTGCTTATTAAATCAATTCCGCTACTACATGGAATTAATACATGGGGGTTTATTTTTGAGGAGAAGGAGAAAGCCCGGAATATTGATAAAGGATTTGTTCAGAAATATGATCCGGGTATAGACGATATTAAAGCAATAAAAGCCGGTGCTGATTTTGTCGATAAAAAGGGTGAAATTCATCCCAATGAAATAATAACACGAAAACCTCAGCCACCAAGAATATATGGTTATTGCTCGGATACCCGGTACTTTGATGCATTGGCTGACCAAATTAAATATG
>JBNJGZ010000028.1:0-15416 GCA_051748065.1 Bacteroidota bacterium | reverse complement strand
TTTTTATATTTTCTGCGGAAATTCCAATTCCATTGTCGGCTATGGCACATTCAATGAAAGCCTCATCTTGATTTGTTGAAACGGAAATAGTTCCGCCCGGATCAGTGAATTTAATGGCATTGGCTGTCAGATTCCTGAAAATACTGTTTAGCATATTTTTATCAGCGGACACAAAAACCGGGTCGTTTGCTATATTTGAGTAAATGGTGATGTCTTTTTGCTGAGCTTCCGGCCATAATATTTTCAGATTTTCATTAAGCATTGAATTGAAATCAAGCTTTTGAGGATTATAATCTAACTCACCTGTTTTTGATTTTGTCCAGGCCAGTAAATCTTTTAATAGGTTGAACAAACTTTCGGATGATTGATAAATCTGTTTTATATATTCTTTATTTTCTTCATCTGGCAAGCTGTCGAATTCTTCATTTAATAATGATGAGAAACCAATTAAAGCATTGAAAGGATTTTTTAAATCATGGGCAATAATTGAAAAGAACTTGTCTCGTGCAGTATGCGTTTCTTCTAAGTTTTTTAGAGAGTTTTCAAGCCTTTCAAGAATTTTGTTTTCTCTGGAAACATCCCTGAATAAGCATAAAACCTGATCTCCTTGCATAGGGATCAATTGTACTTCATAATTTGCATACTTTTTTACTGAAGAAAAACTAAAAGACTGTATTGAGTTTTCTGATAATGACTTTTGAATATATTCATTTATGACTTTGGACTCCCTGGCAGGAAAAATTTCGTTGATACTATTGTTTATAATCTTAAATGTTGGAAGTGGAAGCAAGGTGTGGTCATATGTTTTAACGTCTGCAATTTTTTTCTCATTATTGAACACAAAAAGTATTTCGGGTATGGAATTTAAGAAAATTTTCTGCTTTGAATATTTTTGCTTCCAATCCTGTAAATGTTCGTGATACTTCTGATTTTCTTTTTCCAGCTTTCTTTTATGCTTTTTCTTTTTTATGAAGAAATACAACAATATAATATTGATGATAATCAAACCGCCTATGCCGTACCGTAGATAGTCAAAGTTTCCCGGGATTAATTTTAAATGATACGAATTGGAATCATTGACGAATTGATCAACATTGTATGTAGATGATACAGATTTTAGATAGGGAATAGTATTTTCCTTACCATCAGGGGACAAATGAATACTTTTGTACCTCCTGCCCCTGAAATTATTGTCCGTTTCAGTTTCTGCAAAAGATTTACTTTCATTTCCCGTCAGAGCAATTAAGAAAATGACAATTAAGACAGCTAAATGCCGGAAACATTTCATTGATCATATTATGATTTCGTATTTTTCAAATAATCTGTCAATTCTTCTGTGAAATTATCCGAAGAGATACATTTGTTAAAGCCGATATCTGATAAGTGTGAGTTATTTTCACATTTACCATGTAAAAGAGCAATATATAATATGTTATCTGTTTTTTGTTCTTTTAGTTTGAGCAGAGTCTTTTCTATAGTCCAGGGTTCTTCAAGTTTTTCGTCAATCAATACGACTGCATTTTCCGGGATAGATTTTCCTTCATTTAGTTGATTTATAAATTTTGAAGGTTCCGGATAATACATGATAGACTGTTTCTGGTCTTTAATGATGTCATTAAGTTCAGCTAAATTATTGTCATTAGAGAAAATCAATAATGGTTTGTTTTCTTTTTGTAAAACCTTGAAAAGGTCCTCTTTAGGCGTTTTCTCATCCTCGCAACTTTTATTTAATGGCAGACTAATCACTACTTGCATTCCATTATCTTTTGTAGAAATATCCAATCTGCCGCTTAAAACTTGTAACATTTTTCTTATCCAGACCAGGCTATAGTCATATTGTTTAACTTCCTGATGGGGATTTTCAAACCGTGTATCATCAAACGGGTCCAGTATTTTTTCTAATTTTTCTTTGTTAATGGGTTCACCTGTATTTGAAATCTTAATCTTGGCTACATCCATAACCTCATCGCGCTCTGCCTTGAGTGTTAATGTGTTTTCTTTGCTATGATAAATTGCATTTTCCAGTAAAGATCCTATAATTTTTTCAATAACATGTTGTTCTCCGAAAATGTTGATATTTTCCTGAACATCTGTATTGATGTTAATATTAGTATCCTCAAGTTTTTCCGTGATTTGGTTTATTTTTTCATTTAAGTTTATATCCTGTATATTAGTTATAATATCTGATTTGTTTATCTGTACCAGATTAGCCATGTTTAACAATTCGAACTTAATGTCTTCGGCGCTGGAATAGATGTTTTCAATCAGTTTGATTTGTTCTTCATTCAAAGTGTTTTCCGATTGAGCCTTTAATATTTCAGACATTCCGGCAATATTATTTAATGGTATTCTTAACTCTTCACTGATATTTTTTAGGTAATAATTTTTGATATTGTTAATCTTCTCCGATTTTCTTAAAGCTTTAGCCATAGAGTCCTCGGCCTTTTTCAGGTCAGTGATATCGGTAATGGCTGCTACGCCACCGACATATTCTTCACGATTATTAAATAATGGTGAAGCTGTTAAGATCGTTTCCAGTTCCTGGCCATCTTTGCGGTGGAGCTTCACGTGATATGTGTTTGATTTTCCTGCTTTGCGGTTTTGAGACTCTTCTTTAAACCGCTCGAATGTTTTCTTATTGACAATCATATCCAGGGTCTGATCAAGAAGGTCTTCTTTTTTGTAGCCAAGCATCTCAGTAAATGCATTATTGACATAGATAATTTTCTCATTGACATCCGCGATAGCAATTCCCGCATTTACCGTTTCCGTAACCGTACGATATTTTTCTTCGCTCTCCAGTAGGTCATTTTCTGTCTTTTGGCGTATATTATTTTCTGTTTGCAATTCTTGTGTACGAACCCTGACACGTCGGTCTAAATCATTATTTAAGGCTTCCAGCTTTTTATTGTAACGCTTTTTAATATTGTTCTGATAAATTAATAACAATAGTACCATAATAGCAAGTACCATAATGATTGCCATTATCGCAGTGTATTTCCTGTTATTGGAGAGTTTTGTTTGAATTAATTTATTTTCAGTATTTTGGCGCTTTATGATTTCTTTTTGTTGTTTGTCTTTATATTTTTGTTCTAAAGTCTCTATTCGTTTATTTGCATCCTCGTCCAACAATTTTTCACGTATATCATGATACTCTTTATGATATGCCAATGCCTGTTCATAATTGTTTTTCCGCGAGAAGAGGTTAGACATGTTCAGATAAATATCTTCTAATGTTCTGTCAAAGCCTTTGGGTTTAGCAATTTCTAAAGCTTTTGTAAGGTGTTCTTCAGCTTTGTTAAGGTTTCCTTGCTCTATGGCTATGGCGCCCATATTTGTTAGTGAACCGGCAATTCCGTTTTTATCATTTATTTCTCGTCTTATCTTCAGTGAGCGGTTGTTATATTCAAATGCTTTATTTAAATTATCTTGTTCCCGGAAAATAGTAGCCATATTATTTAGAACTCCTGCATGTCCGCGCTTATCTTCTAATTTGGTTTTTATTTCCAGCGATTTTTCCAGATAAGTCAACGCGCTGTCCAGTTTTCCCTTATGTTGATATATGGCGGCCATATTATTGGATACTGTACTAATTCCTTTTTGATCTCCGGCTTTTTCTTTGAGATTTAAAGACTTGGAATAATAGTTTAATGCCAGATCATACTTTTCGGTCATGGTGTAAATTGAGCCGATATTCGTTAGTGTTTTACTAATACTTATTGGTGAAGCACCATGTTCCTTTTTTAGGGATAGGGCATCGAAAAAATTTTCCAGTGCCTTATTATAATTAGATTGTTTCCAGTGTAAAACACCAATATTGGATAATGTACGTCCCATTGATAAGTTCTGGCCGGAGTTTTCCTTTATCTTCAAACTTTCCTTATAATAAAACAATGCACTGTCAATATTATTTTTTGCCTGGTAAACAAGGGCAATATTGTTGTAACTTTTGCTTATGTCTGATGGATTTTTTATCTGCCCTTTATATGCCAGTGATTTTTGATGATAGTTTAAAGCTTTATTATAGTTGGATTTTTCGTATTCGATAGTTCCAAGAACACTATAGGATTTGAATAATAAAACCGGAGAATTGAGCTCTTCTGCTAACTCTAGTCCCTGACGGATATATTCTTCTCGTTTCTTAATATCAGAACCCTTATAAAGGCTTGAAAGTTCTTTATATGCATAGAACTTTTTTTTCTTGTTATTTGTATTGTCAATAACTTTTTTAATGCTGTCTACTTTGGACTGATCAACTTCTGCAATTAAATAATTGCTGTTTATCCCTGCTAGGAATGTTAATAAAAGGATAACTGTGAGTTTTGAGAAAAATCCTGAGTTTATCATAGGCCAATAATTTACAATTATGTAGAAGTTTCAAAATTAAAAAAAATGTTTTATTATTGCTTAAATAAATTGATAATTTAATTGATTATTCATGAAAACTATTATAATAGCCGATAGTGGGTCTACCAAAACAGATTGGAGAATAATTGACGTCTCTTCAAAAAAAACTGTAAATGAGGTTGTAACAGGCGGTATTAATCCTTATTTTATGACGGAAGATGATATCGTAAAAACGATAAAAGAGCAGTGGGATACTGATATTTTGTTGAAAAATATTCAAAAAATCTATTTTTATGGAGCAGGATGCTCAAGTGAATCCAAATGTAAGATTGTCAACCAAGGGTTACATCGTTTTTTTTCTTCCGCAGATATTTATGTTTATCATGATCTTTTGGCAGCTGCCAGGGCATTGTTTGGTCAGGAAGAAGGCATTGCAGCAATTCTCGGTACGGGCTCAAACTCTTGCTTATATCGCCATATGCAAGTAGAAGAAGAAATTTTTTCACTGGGGTATTTGTTTGGTGATAAGGGAAGTGGTGGTCATATCGGTAGAAAAATTGTAGATGCTTATTTAAAAGATGAAATGCCGGATAGATTGACTTTAGAATTCCAAAAAAACTATCCGCTTACAAAAGAACAAATTTTGGATAATGTATACAATAAACCCAGCCCAAACCGGTTCCTGGCAAGTTTTTCCGAATTTGCAAGTAATAATTTTGAGGCAGCGTTTATTCAACAAATCATCAAAAATTCTTTTCGTGATTTTTTTGATTATCAGATAACCCGTTATACAAATTATCAAAGATATCCGCTAAGGGTTGTGGGTTCTGTTGGTTTTTATTTTAGGAATATCATGGAAGATGTAGCTAGCGAGTATGATATGAAAGTTGATCGGGTGATTCAAAACCCCGTGGAAAATCTGGTTCAATTTCATCTGTCTGATTTGCCTTAAACACACGATTAGAAGCAAAAGTCAGGCTAATGCTTGGGGGTCCCAGAGTTATTGATAGTCACGGGGTGACTAAAAAGATAATTCAATTTAAAAATACGAAAACAAGGAGTCACCCTTTGAGTCCTTAAAGATGCATATAAAGCTTTGCTGCTCTATTGAACAATTACTTTTGCTTGTTTTGTGTCATTGTCCGTATGCAACAATATTAAGTATGTACCTGATGCCAGATTACTAAGGTCTTTGTTGATTTGTGTGTGTTGTTGCATTATTATATCAGAAGAAATCTGTTTTCCTTTCGAATCAAACACTTCGAGTACTTTGGAGCCTTTAATATTATCCGGGATTATGATTGTAATCAGATCATCTGTAGGATTTGGGTAAACATTTAATGTGTTTTTACTATGTTCCTCAACAGAGACCGAGTTGATTTGTATCTGTTGTATTACTGAATCTTCTCCGCAATTATTTATAGCTTTTAATTTAACATCATAAGTTCCATTATCCTGAAACGTATGTGTCGGGTTGGGTAATGCAGAAGTATTACCGTCGCCGAAAGCCCATAAGTAAGAAGATACGTATTCGCTTTTATCTTTAAATTGAATTTCCGGCTCATTACTCAGGTCATAATTAAAGCTGGCATTTGGCTTAAGTGTATCTGAAATTATGGCCTGTACAGGAACTCTGTTGGAACGGCAAGGAGGACCTTTTACTTCCCAATCATAAAAGTAATAATAGTAACCTGTAGGATCACTACCGGCACTGCTTTCTTTAATGGTTACCAGATCGTTAACATAATAAGGATAGTTGGTTCCATTGTTATTTCTAAATAGATCAGGGTCTTCCGGGCCTCTCAGTTTATAGTCCGTTCCCGGAGAAATGGAAAAGTTCAGGTTTACGCGTTGTTCTCCTTGTTGAAGATTAACCATTTGTGATTCGATGGGATTTCCGTTTCTGTCAATAAGTTCGATATTTCTGTTTCCTGCGGAATTTGCATATACTTTAACCGAAACCAATGTGATTTGCTTATGCACATCAAAAACCAAATGATGCTTATATGGCTGATCAAAGTAACTGCCTCCGCCATTGTTGTCAGTTTTTGCTCCATAAAGGGCAGGTTTGTCATTTGCATAATCCACATAGAACGTTTTGGAATTTCCCAGGATAGGTGTGGTGTATGTTGTCCCGGTATCTAAAACGTTCGGTGATGTTGCAGAGTTAAACCACCTTATATATCCATTACCGGAAGAAGGTTCTGTAGCTGTTAGTTCTACAGAGCCTGTTTGACAACGTATTCCGGATGATGCCGTTGGGTTGTCGGGCATGTCTACTGTAACCAGGTTGGTTTTAAGCACGGAATCCGGGCCATGCATATTACTAGCAATTAATTTTACATCATAATTACCATTGCTTGTATATTGATGTGAGGGATTTCTTTGCGTGGATGTTGTACCATCTCCAAAATCCCAAAACCACGAGGTTGGCCCGGCAATTGATTGGTCCTGGAATGTCACAAGACCGGTACACGTTGATGAGTCGTTGACCTTAAACTCTGCCGTGGGCAATGTATTGGGATAGGCACATTTCCACAGGAGCTCAAAACCGGATTCTGTTTGCATTTCGTCGGTCATTTGTTGGATTGTGATGGCATTAGTGGAAGAATTAATTACACCGCTACCCGGTAGCGTATTGCCATCATAGCTATCTATTAGAGGTGCATTTGTAGAGGCACCATCATAAATTTTCAGATAATCATAGCCGTCTTCAAAATGAAATGAAGAAAATATAAGGGAAATACTACTTGCGTTGGGCTCTGAGATGGTTACGGAACCATCGGAATTATTGGAATAAGGGGCTGATTGACCGCCATCATCAAAAAGCTTACCTTCACATCGTGTTATGGTTGTATTGCCACTTGTCGGAACTTTGTAGCGACAAATTGAGTCAATGGAAAAAGACACGGAATCTGTGTGTGATAAACCGGAAGGTGTTGTAACAGTTAAATATACTGTTTTGCTACTACTGGAAGCATAGTTAATTGTATGCGGCCCGGAGGAGCTTGCTGTTGATTGAGATGCTCCGTTTCCAAAGTCCCAGGAGTAGGAGTTGATATTGCCAAGACTGTTTTCGGAAAATGTTATGCTGTCACTAAGGCAGAAAAGGGATGTTCCTATATCAATCTTTGCTTTTGGACATCCGCCGGTAATGTCGATGGTATCAATATAAGGCTGATGACCGGGCTTTGAAAGTGTTAAAATGGCCATGTTGCCTGCAATAGCTCCGGTCTGGTTATCAAAAATCAGTGAGTCTGCAGAGCTGTTTATGATATCTTTTGCTACCAGTTGTCCGTCAACAACAAATGTTGCAGTAACGCTGTCTGTATTTATATTGTTGATGACTACAATTGAGTCCGAACTACATGATATTGAGTCTGTGTTGTTTGCTAATATAGGAGAAGGGGAATCAACACGGATTTCCATTGCGGGATCGCCAAAATAATGCAATAATTCATGAGTGTACTGGCTGTTTCCCCAGGAAGCGGTCATGTATTGAAGACCAAAATTTATCAGGTCTCCACCTCTCCGGATGTTGCCGTGAGCCGGTATAACAGGATTGCTGGTTCCGCCACTGCCTGTGAAGTCGGGCGTTAGCCCCGGATTACTCCAGATGCCGTCGAACAGCCCAAGGGAAAGGGCATCATTATAACCGCTGTAACTAACTTCCGCATGACCGAAAACACCTATGGCTCCACCATTAGGTTTGCGTAATAATTTTTCTGAAAAACATTCACTTTCAAGAAATTTTCCGGTAAGACAGTTGATGCTGAAGAATAAGGGTTGCTTGTCACCGTTTGTAAAACTATTTATATCGCTCTTGTGAAACGAAGGGTCTCCCCAGCCATCTTCATACCCGTGATCACGGTGAAAAACATAAAATGTTCCGTTATTTACATAGTTAATGATATCGTTCTTATCGCCATCCCAGGCAAAATTGGGTTTTGTCAGGTAGGAAGGGAGGGGCTCGCCATTAGAATAATATGTGTTATTCCAATAGGTAGGAGTTACATTGGAACTGGCATGATAAACCCGGTTTACGGTTTTTCCTTGTGCTATGGCATAATCTCTTAATTCTTCACTGGTTTGAGCAAATCGTCTTTCAGCATATCCACCTCCGGCGTGTTGAAAGTATGCACAATTAGTTCCTGTTTCATAAAAGCTGCTATCTGTAACCGGATACTTTTCATAATTGATTATTTTGTCAACAATCGTATTGGCTTCTGAAAGTGAAGCGACAGAAATCCGGCCTCTGGCCATATCACTGGTATAATCCCCGGAACCATCCATACAAGAATAATAGTGGTCGGAGGCAAACATATCGTTATTATTCCCTGTTAAGATTTCCCCGGGTACATCCTCATGGTCTCCAAGAATGACAAAATAATCCGGCTTTGGCGAATAATCGTTATACTTATTATGGATTGCATTTTTTACCTGGCCGCTGTTCCAGTTGTTTTGAACAATGATCTCAGGGATAAAACCTAGCTGACTTTTCCATTGCGAAAGTTTTTCTGCTGCCGGAAGATATTGTTGGGTCGTAACAATTAGATAATCCGGGTCTTTAGAGGTTTGTGTGTTAGTTGTTGATATTTGATTTGCAATTTGTGAGCCATTCAGAAAGTAATTGCCGGCTATTTTAGCAAACTGATTACTATGTTGTGAACCATCAGTTATCGAGTTGGGATTTCCGTTATATTGGATAGTAATGGAAATTTCTTTTACAGACTTAAGTTCTTTTTGTACAGCGTTATATTGAAAAGGAATAATTTGTATTGCTGCTACTTTAATATCTCTGAGGTTTTGCGTTTCATCCACTGATATGTGCGAAGCAGGGAATGAAGTATTGGAGTTATAAAAAGTTGTATCCATGGTAAACGGAGGGTCTTCAACTTTATAATTGTCCTGACGTGGTGGCTGAGAAGGAAATAATAAAAAATCTTTTTTTACCGGATGGTATTTAATTTCATTAATGCTGATATTCGCTTCAGATGTTTCAGGTATACCGATATGGTCTATATAAGCCGGTAAATCAGGCTTGCCAATATCATGCATAAATCCAAACCCCGGGATCATGAGCTTTTGAAAATCCGTGTTATTTTCTGATATTGTATTTGGAATATATTCCGGAAATTCCCAACGTATGGTTACATCTCCGTTTTTTGCTATACTTACATCTCTTGAAGGAGCGTTATCATTAGCATTATTGATATTTTGAGCACTTAGAAATAAAGGAAATATTAGCAGAACAAATATAAACTTCTTCATATGATTAAATTTTTCAAAATATTGATATTGTCATTATTATGTTCTATTACTTTTATCCCTTACTGTCATTTGCTTCGCGTCATCTGTAGTCATTTGCGCTTCGCGCGTCATTTTGCTTTACTATATTCTAAGTCATTTACTTCAGGGCTTTCTGAGACGGTTATATTTGACAGCAGCCGGACACAGAAGTATAGAAAATGACTATAAATGACCTCGGTGAAACAAAAAATAATTTCATGAGGTAAACCATTAATGACTACTAATGACAATAAATGTCATTGTTTTCTTTGCATTATCCAACACGTCCAGCCCTTTAATCATTCACCTGTGTGTCCATAAAAATTTCGCCATGGAGGTTTCATATTATTCTGCTAATATAAAAGGAATTTTTAGGATTTAAATAATTATTAATTTTTTTCTGATTACCCTTTCGTTTAGGTTGATTTTCAAGTAATAAATACCACTACTAAGGTTTTGTAGATTAAACTGAACTATATCTTTTTTGTCAAAACTGTGGCTTTTTTCTTTTAATAGTTTACCGTCAAAAGTAAATAATTCAACAGATTGTAAATGGTTTGTGTTGAGTTCTATACTAATTTTATCCGATGCCGGATTAGGATAGATCACAATATCTTCTTCATATTGTTCATCTATTCCGGTTTCGGTAATAACAACAGATTTTTCAATACTATCCGTCCCGCAAGGGTTATCCGTTTTTAGCATTACATCATAAGTGCCGGTCTGGTTATAAGTATGCGTTGGATTTTCCATTGTGGATGTATTACCGTCATCAAAATCCCAAAAGTAAGCCTTTGATTTGGTCGACATGTTTGTAAAAGAAACTTCAGAGGTATTCTTCTGGTAATCAAAATCAGCAACAGGTGCATCTGTATAAGTGTATATGTTAAATGTCGCTTCCGGACTGCTGCATGTTTTGGACTCAATTTCCCAGTCATAAAAGTAGTAATAATAACTTGTAGGGTCAGAGCTGGCAGTACTGTGTTTTATTGAAACAAGGTCTTTGATATCAAAAGGATAAGACAGACTGTAGTTGTTTCGGAACAAGTCCGGGGATTCAGGGCCGAATAGTTTATAATCGGTTCCTGCCGGGATATTGAAATTCAAATCAATGCGATGTTCCCCCTGAGGGATATTGATCGTTTTGGAAGTTACGACATTATCATAATTATCAAGGAGTTTTATTTCACGGTTACCGGATGAACTGGCATATACTTTTACAGATTTTAATGTTATATCTTCATAGACATCAAAAACCAGGGCGTGCTCATAAGGAGAATCAAAATAATCTCCGCCTCCGGAATTATCTTGTTTTGCTCCGAATACAGAAGGTTTCATGACCTTGTTTACAGCAAAAATTGTCGTATCATTCGTAAGAGTAGGTAGGGGCAGAGTATTTCCTGTATCAATCAGGTTATTATGGTTTGCATCGGCATACCAGTGAACAGTGCCGCTGCCTGGATTTTGTTGCAATGAAATTGTGTTGTTGTTACAATGATGCATTGTGTCTCCGGTAATACTGTCAGGTGTCTTCACTGTAACGAAGGAGTTTAATATGAGCGAATCACTGCCATAAGCATTGCTGACTTTCAGCTTGACATCATAAGTTCCGTCTTGTGTATATACATGAAGCGGGTTTTGTTGATTTGATGTTGTGCCATCTCCAAAATCCCAGGTCCATGAGCTGGGTCCGTTGGAAGAACGATCGTTAAACTGAACTTCTTTTTCACAACTGATGGTGTCACTTACCGTAAAATCTACGGTTGGTGCTGTATTTGGGTAATGACAATTCCATTCAAGAGCAAAACCGCTTTCGTTTACATATTGATCGGTTTCCTGTTCGATAGTAACGGCGCCTCCTGTACTGCTTATGGGGTTTCCATTATTGGGCAGGGAACTACCATCATAAGAGCCAATCAAAGAATCAGAGGTTGATGTGCCATCATAAATATTCAGGTAATCATAACCTGATTCAAAATGGAAAGAGGTAAACTGAATATCTATTGTTGATGCCCCGATAGGATCTATAGTCACGCTACTATTGGAATTATCCGAATAATTATCACCCGGACCGCCGTCATCGTATAGAATACCATCACATTGGTTAAGTGTTATGCTGCCGCTTTGGGGTGTAATATTTTGGCACATATTTGAGGTGTCAACACTAATGAATGCGGTGTCAATGATGGAGTCTATTCCACAGCTACCGCCATCGGCGATAAGTTTAACATTATAATCACCAAACTGAGAATATGTATGCGATGGATTCATAGCACTACTTGTGTCCCCATCTCCAAAATCCCAGTAAAAATCCATGCCGTTGTTGGACTCATTGGTGAAATTCACTGTTGCCGGTGGCTGACAAAAAGAAGTTAAATCTGCAGCGAAATCTGCCTGAACCCCGGGGATAAATTCATCCCCTACACCGATTGCATGCATGGCATCTGTAACAGAAATTACGGGCTGGGAACAGGCTCCATATAAATCTGTAGCTGCTTTGATAGCATAATATCTTGCATCCGAATATTCTGAAGAAGGTGTGAGATAGGTGTTCAGCATACGGTATGCAATGGCTGAGGCTGTATCCATGCCAATTGCATTTACCGAATAATTATCGTTGTTATCATTTGTTCCACTACCTCCTTCTACCAGTAAATAATACCAATAACTGAAAGGGCCCATGTTGGTATGAACACCACCGTTATCATCAGAACCGAAATACCAGTGATTTCCATGATAAGTATCCGGAAGTTGATAGTTGTTGGGGTTAGCCATAGAGCGAAGCGTTACCCCAATGTCTTCTCCTATGTCCCAGTTATGGTTGTTGGGTCTGGCATAAGCTTCAACGGCTGAAGCGAAAATATCGCTAAATCCTTCATTAAGTGCGCCGGACTCATCCTGATAGATCAAATCTGCTGTATGAGAAGTTACACCATGCGTAATTTCATGAGCAACAATATCAATAGCGGTAAGGGGAGTTACGTTGCTTCCATTACCATCGCCGTAGGTCATAAACTGCCCGTTCCAAAAAGCGTTTGCGTAGTCAACGTCATAGTGCAGGTAAGATGTAATTGTTAATCCGTTGTTGTCTATTGAGTTGCGATTGTGCTTGCTGAGGTAATAATCATATGTTTTTTCTGCTGCCCAATGAGCATCACCGGCAACTTCATCATAATCCGCATTATAGTTATTCCAATAATTGTCGCTGTCTGTAAAATCTACAGCATTTCCATAAGTAGTGGAATTATTCATGTCAAATGTTTCAATTCCATTTCCCCGTCCATCTTCCCTGAGACGGAATTGGTTGTTATGATAATCTGCTGTGATATTACGTGTGCCACTGTATTTTGTGTTTGCTGATCCTGATGAGTCAGCATGATGTATGGTTTTGTTTTCCATCAGAATTTTTCCTGTGGAAGCATCTACATAAATATCTGCACGGTAAACCGGATCATGAGCATAAATATCATATTTATAGGCATAAGCAAATGCTGTTTCGCCCTGTTCTTCAACAGGAACAATAGATTGTCCAGCTTCCGGATAGAAGGAAGCCTCCGGGTTTCCGGTATATTGTTTTATGAATTCTTCTTCCTTCGGGATTTCCCATTTATAAGAGTCTGCATCTACAAAATTAATTGCTTTGTTGCGACCTTCACTTTCTGAAAGAGAAAAGGAATTCTTTATCTGAATATTTCGAGGGAAATTTCCATTTATAGATTCTATCATTCCATTTTTCGTATGAAGAATAACAATACCATCAATCAGTGGAATATTGTTGTAGTTTACCTGTAGCCGGATATGTTCATAGCCTAACTTATCTTCATGCCGTTTTGTTTCATTGAAAGAGTACCCTTCAGCTAAATTCAGCATTTTTGAGGCCCACAGATTAAAATCACTGACGGGAATTTCATTTCCTTTTGAAAATTCAATGTATTTCGGGGCGGAATATCTGTCGGACATTCTTACTTCGGTTGCTCCATTAATGTAGTCACTAGCCTGGCTACCTGTGTATACCTGAGAGCTTAAGTAAAAAGGCAGGATGAGGAGAAATAGGATATAAATTTTACGCATAAGAATTTTTTTGATACAATTATCCCTAGATTTAACGAAATACAATATGTAAAATTGCATGATATGTTTGACCCTGTTGTGAAATTTAAATAAGTGTGCCGGTAAACTTTAAGATAATCATTGTTTTATGGTGTTAAACCAATGCCTGTATAAATTAGATGTGGTAATCAACTGCAGCTATATCTTCATTTACTTGTTTAATATAATCCACAACTTTTTGATGTTCCGGGTGGACGCGATATCGTTCCAACGCTTCTTCATTATCAAAGTCTGAAACTAATACCAGGTCGTAAGCGGAAGGTTTTTCGTTGATATTCAATCCAACTTCGATCGACTTTGCTTCCGGAATTAATTCTTCTAACGCTTCAATAGCTTTTTTTAATTTTTGGATGTTTTCTTGCTTTTCCGCTTTGTCTTTTAAGCGAAACATTACAATGTGACGTATCATATAATCTGTATTTATTTTTTGACTAAAATAAGTGTTTTTGCAGAATAACCATAAAAATGCAAGCTATTCTTTTTGTAATATATCTTGCAAAGCAGGTCCAATTTCCGGGAATTCAAATTGAAAACCTTGGTTTTGGAGTTTTTCGGGGATGGCTTTAGTCCCTTTAAGTAACATTTCTTCTGCCATATTTCCCATAGCAGTTTTTAAAATAAAGCCGGGAACTTTTGTCCATGCGGGTTTATTTAAAATCCGGCCTGCTGTTTTGATAAGTGTTTTCATCTTTACCGGTTCCGGTGCCGACAAATTGTAAGGCCCATCAGCAGATTGATTTTCCAGTAAAAATTTTACAGCCTGAATATGGTCATGGATATGGATCCAGGACATCCATTGCTGACCATTGCCAAGGTATCCGCCTGCGTAAAAATGAAAAGGTTTAAGCAATTCAGGTAATGCTCCGCCTTCTTTGGAAAGCACTATTCCTGTTCGTATTACCGGCATGCGGACGCCGGAAGCTTTAATTTGTTGAGCTGCTTCTTCCCATTTTTTGGAAGTATAGGCTAAAAAACCGCTCCCTGGGTTGTCTTGTTCAGTAAATGTTTTTTCCGGATCCTGGCCATAATAGCCGTTAGCAGAAGCCTGAATCACGACTTGTGGCTTATCTGTTGCGTTTTTAATTCCTTCGGAAACGGCTGTTACGCTGTTCAGACGGCTGTTAATAATCTTTTCTTGCTGTGATCTGGTCCATCGTTTTCCTGCTATGGGCTCGCCTGCCAAATTGATAATAGCGTAATCTCCACTGAGATATTCCTGCCAGCCATTGCTGGTTTTAGCATCCCAGGAGATTAATTTTACATTTTCGGGAAATAAATGACGTGCTTTATCCGGGTTTCGCGTGAGCCCGAAAACCTGATGCGTTTTTGCAAATTCGTTTGCCAGGTTATGCCCTATTAAACCTGTAATGCCGGTTATTATGACATTCATATGTTTAAAATTATTGTTCTTTGTTCCGTGTTCGTTGTTCCGTTGTTTGTCCGCTAATTTCCCTAATTACACACCAATTAACGCGGATTTAGTATATTCTTATTCGCAAATGTAATTCATAATTCGTAATTCATAATTCAAAACACCCATCATCGCATCATTGCCTTCTCGCCACTTCGCGTTTAATCATTCTCCTGTGTGTCGAAAAAATTTTCGCCATGGAGGTTTCATATTTGTTGCCTTTCAGAGGCTAACAATGCTTAATTTGTTTTGTTTGTAA
>JBNJGZ010000027.1:0-21772 GCA_051748065.1 Bacteroidota bacterium | reverse complement strand
TTTTAGTCATGCATTTATAAAGTTTAATGATTACTGATTGCGTAAGTCCTTTATGCAGTTGTGAATATTAATGAGCAGGTTGAATAAGCCTGCTTTTTTTATTGGCTAAAAATTTTAAGACTCAAACAAACAGATTTTTCTAAAGAAAAGAAAAGTTATCCACTATTGGGTTTTCGGGTTTATTATGAAAACCGTTACATTTGCAAAAATTTATCTAAGTGGTATAAAGAAAGCTATCGAATGCGTTATTATTTTTTGTTTGCTTTATTGTTGATTGGTTTGCACCCATTGCACGCGCAGATTATGAACATTGAAAAGTTGCGCCTTGAAAGCGACAGTGGATGGACCGGCCAGGCTAAAGGAGCTTATAATATCAATAAAAGCAGTAAGAAGGTCAAACAGTTGCAAACCAATATCCATATTCAATACAAGCAGGATATTCATACCTTTTTGATGCTTTCCGATTTAAGTTTTATAAAAGCCGGGAATGAAAATTATGAAAATAACGGATCACAGCATTTCCGTTATACACGGAATATGAATGACTGGATGAGTCTGGAAGGTTTTGCTCAGTTTCAGTATAATCAGGTTCTGAAAGTAAATTTCCGGAATTTGTGGGGAGGAGGGGTTCGGTTTGAGGCTTTCGACAAAGATAAATTTAAGTTTTATCTTGGTAATATAGCCATGTTTGAACATGAACAACATAAGGATAAGACAAAAGAAAACAATTTAAGACTTAGTTACTATATTAACTTAAAATGGAAGATCAAAGAGGAAATATCGGTCAGTTCCATAGCATATTTTCAGCCCAAAATGTTTAACCTGCCTGATGTGCGTGTTTTGTGGCAGTCGAGTATAAACTTTAAGGTTTTGAAAAACCTGAAAGTAGGAGTTCAGCATAACTGGATGCATGATGCCTATCCGCCCGAAGGTGTTCCAATGGTTATTTATTCCCTTCGGAATACAGTGAGTTATTCTTTTTAAAGGATAAAAAAAAGCCGCTACGAAAACGTAACGGCTTTTGTAAATTAGAAATGACTATCGATTATTTATCTTTATCGTCATCTACTTCTTCAAAATCAACGTCAGTCACATCATCATCATTTCCTGCTGATTTGTTTTCTTCCTGACCTTGAGTTTGTTGCTCTTGCTGAGCTTGGGCTCCGCCATCACCACCGGCGGCACCGCCTTGCTGTTGCTGAGCATTATAGATTTCCTGGCTTGCAGCCTGCCATGCATTGTTAAGCTCTTCGGTGTATTTTTCAACCTCTTCAAGGTTTTCTTGTTTGTGAGCTTCTCTTAATTTATTCATGGCTTCTTCAATCGGTTGCTTTTTCTCTGCCGGAACTTTATCACCGAATTCTTTCAATTGTTTTTCGGTTTGGAATATCAATGCATCCGCTTTATTCAGCTTCTCAACTTTTTCTTTTTCTTTACGGTCTTCTTCAGCGTGAACTTCAGCTTCCTGCTTCATCTTTTTGATCTCATCTTCTGACAGACCTGTCGTTGCTTCAATGCGGATACTTTGTTCTTTGCCTGTTCCTTTGTCTTTAGCTGAGACATTCAAAATACCGTTGGCGTCGATATCGAAGGCAACCTCGATTTGTGGTACTCCACGTGGGGCTGGTGGTATTCCATCCAGGTGGAAGCGTCCGATACTCTTGTTTTGATTAGCCATTGGCCGTTCTCCCTGTAGCACGTGAATTTCAACCGAAGTTTGGTTGTCGGCGGCTGTGGAGAAGGTTTCTGTTTTCTTCGTTGGTATCGTTGTATTTGCATCAATGAGCTTAGTCATAACACCGCCATAGGTTTCAATACCTAAGGAAAGCGGAGTGACATCAAGCAGCAATACGTCTTTTACGTCTCCGGTTAAAACACCACCCTGAATAGCAGCACCAATAGCAACTACTTCGTCCGGGTTAACACCTTTCGATGGTTTTCTCTTGAAGAAGTCTTCCACTACCTTTTGGATAGCCGGAATACGTGTAGAACCACCTACGAGAATAACTTCGTCGATTTCACCTTCACTGAGGCCTGCATCGCTGAGTGCCTTCTTACAAGGCTCAACAGTGCGTTGAATGAGATCGTCCGTAAGTTGTTCAAATTTGGAGCGGGTAAGCTTTTTCACAAGGTGCTTAGGAATTCCATCAACCGGCATAATATATGGCAGGTTGATTTCCGTTTCCGTAGCACTGGAAAGCTCTACCTTGGCTTTTTCTGCAGCTTCTTTCAGACGCTGCATAGCCATTGGGTCTTTTCTCAGGTCAACGCCCTCATCTTTTTTGAATTCGTCTGCTAACCATTCAATGACTTTATCATCAAAGTCGTCACCACCAAGGTGAGTATCACCATGAGTAGATTTTACTTCAAAAACACCATCTCCGAGTTCTAAGATTGAGATATCAAATGTACCACCTCCTAAGTCGAAGACGGCAACTCTAATATCTTTGTCGCGCTTATCCAGACCATAAGCCAGTGACGCTGCCGTAGGCTCGTTAATAATTCGCTTAACTTCCATGCCGGCAATTTCTCCGGCTTCTTTTGTTGCCTGACGCTGCGTATCACTGAAATAAGCTGGAACAGTAATTACAGCTTCTGTGACTTCCTGTCCCAAATAATCTTCTGCCGTTTTCTTCATCTTTTGAAGAACCATAGCAGAAATTTCTTGTGGACTATATTTTCTGTCTTCAATTTTTACACGGGGAATGTCGTTTTCACCTTTTTCTACTGTATAAGGCATGCGCTTTACTTCTGTTTGCACACGATCCCATGCTTCCCCCATAAAACGTTTGATTGACGAAACTGTTTTGTTTGGATTCGTTATAGCCTGACGTTTTGCCGGGTCTCCTACTTTGCGCTCATTATTGTCTGTGAATGCAACCATAGAAGGAGTAGTTCGTTTACCTTCGCTGTTATTTATAACAACAGGTTCGTTGCCCTCCATTACGGCTACACATGAGTTTGTAGTACCCAGGTCGATTCCTATTATTTTTCCCATTGTATTATCCTTTTATTTATTAGTTTTTATTTCGTTTTTGTCAACAAAAGGTCAATGTTTGTGCCAAATAAGCACTTATTTGAAATAATATTGGCCGGCGGTTATAAAGGACAGATAATCAGGTTTTAATAAAAAATAATGACACAACGTCAGTTTGTCAGTTTGCTAAGGAATCGGTTTTCTGAAATTAAGGTGTCGTGTGTGATGACCATTGACAAGCGAATCCTGCGAGTCAGAATTTAAAAGTAAGGTTCGATGTTCACTATAGCGGCTGGCAAATAATCCAATACCGTTTGAAACATTGGAAAATTCCGGTCGCTCCTGAATTATACTATTTGATGGTTCGTTTACTTTCATGTAAATATTATAATTGTCATTCGCAACTGAAACAATATATCGTACGGAATCCAGAGTCCTTTCCACATTGGAGCGTTCTGGGATGGAGTTTTTTAGAAACACATAAAATTGTTGCCCTCTGATTTCTGTGACTTGTTCTTCGCCGCCGTTTAAAGTAGTGGCTTCTTTCGAGGGGAAATTCCAGTCTAATGTGTTTTTCTCTGTAATGCCATTATCAAAATGATTGGTATAAAAGATACGAACACTAAATTGATGTAACCTCCCGTTTTCGGCGGAGTTCCACATTACTTCAGCAGGGAACTGGGAAGTGTAATTAACTAGTGTTTGCCCGGCAAGGGGACGTTTGATAGAAAAGCCGTGAATTAATTCAGTTTCAGCTTCAATGTATTTGTCGTATTTTTTATTATAAATTTCCAGATGATACGTATAATCGGTAGATAATTCAACAGAGTTCTGTGTCCGGTATACGATCTGTTCCGGATAATGAAACACACCTGAATCTACGTCAGTAACCATGGTTGTATCCAAAGGGATTGTTCTTACAGGATTGTCCCCGTTTTTTTCAATTAACCGGACATCTAAATCTTTCGGATCATAAATGATAGAGTCTAACTCTGATGCCATTTGCATAGCATCGCCTTCACCTAAAAATGCGCGGTTAATTCTTACATAATGTACCTGGTCATTCTGGCTTAATAACCCATAAACAACCGGAATATCCTCCCATTCATCATTAAGGTCTACGTCTGTTTCACAAGACCAAAATCCTGAGATTAATAATAAAGAGAATATACCGATTAAATACCTGTCAGGACGAAGAAAACTTTTGAAAGAATTATAAAAATATCCTGAGCTACATTTCTTTGTATGCATATATTTTAAGGGAATAGAATATGGAAATATTCGTTTCATTTAAGTTGGTTTTAAAAGATACAAATCTAATAATAATCTTGTATTTGTGATCCTTTTGCAATTGTACAATTACAGATCCAATACTAATAACTGGCAGAGGCCAAATTTATTATTTATCTTTGTCACTTATTATATTACGCGCTAACATAAACAAAAATACTTATGTCTACAGAAAATGCAATGGTTCCACGGAAAATCACTACTCATGTTCTACAGGAAATGAAGTTGAAGAAAGAGAAGATATCAATGCTTACGGCTTATGATTTTTCTATGGCGAGCATTCTTGAGCATGCCGGTATTGATGTTATTTTGGTAGGTGATTCGGCCTCCAATGTGATGTCCGGATATACAACGACATTGCCCATAACCCTGGATATGATGATTTATCATGCTTCTGCCGTGATGCGTGCCGTAAAACGGGCATTAGTAGTAGTGGATATGCCTTTTGGTACTTATCAGGGAAATTCCAGGGAAGCCATACAATCTGCTATCCGGATTATGAAGGAAGCGGGTGCTAATGCAGTGAAGATGGAAGGAGGAAAAGAGATCATGGAATCCGTAGAGCGAATACTGTCTGCCGGAATTCCTGTAATGGGCCATTTAGGACTTACACCCCAATCTATACATAAGTTTGGGACTTATGTGGTGCGAGCCACACAAGATGAAGAAGCTGAGAAACTTTTGGAAGATGCCCATGCTTTAGCTGATGCGGGTTGCTTTGCTATTGTGCTTGAAAAAATTCCCGCCAAACTGGCAGCCCGGGTTGCTAATGAAATTAATATTCCCGTGATTGGTATTGGCGCCGGTGCCGAGGTGGATGGGCAAGTATTAGTACTGCATGATATGCTGGGAATTTCTCAAAAGTTCTCTCCCCGTTTTTTGAGACGCTATCATAACCTGCAGGAAGAAATTACCGGCTCAGTGAAGGCTTATATTAATGATGTCAAATCCATGGATTTCCCCAATGAGCGGGAACAATACTAATGCGGATATGAGTGAGGCAAGACCGATTGGCGAAAACGATATTTTATTTGAGGATAATCATTTGATTATTGTCAATAAGAAACCCGGAGAGATCATACAAGGTGATAAAACCGGCGACAAGCCAATTAGTGAGAAATTAAAAGATTTTCTTAAAGACAAATACAATAAACCCGGGAATGTCTTTATCGGGGTTGTTCACCGCGTAGACCGGCCGGTGAGTGGAGCTGTTATTTTTGCCAAGACTTCCAAAGGTTTGGCGCGGATGAATGAATTGATTAAGCAGCGGGACATCCGTAAAATTTATTGGGCACTGGTTGAAGATCAGCCCCGCGAATCAGCCGGTGTGTTGGTACATCATCTGAAAAAGAATCAGAAAAAAAATAAATCGTTTGCTGTTGACGAACAAACAAAAGGTGCATTGAGAGCAGAGCTGGAATACCGGTTTGTTGCTGCTTCCAATAATTACAGCCTGCTGGAGGTGGAATTGTTGACAGGACGTCATCACCAAATAAGAGCGCAGCTTTCAGCCATTGGATCACCCATAAAAGGTGATGTGAAGTATGGCTTTAAAAGACTGAACAAAGATGGCGGAATGATCCATCTGCATGCACGTTATTTGGAATTTACGCATCCGGTAAAAAAAGAACCGGTAAAAGTAATTGCTCCGACTCCGCCCGATAAATTATGGGATGTATTCGATGATATCATGAAACTTCGCGAAGGAGAAGCCCACCCGGGTGATTCGTAAACGAAAGAAATAGTTTTTGCTGTTGGCGTTCTTGTTTGAGACAGGAGTTAACGAATGAAAACAAGTACTTTCTTTTTATCCCTTTTCTTTTCTTTTTTTGATTGTTTCTTAAAGGATAAGAGCCTTAATGGTTTCCATGTAATATGTTAAAAACAAAGGACATGTGCAAAATTAAGGAGAAATTATCGGATCAAACTTTTAGTCGAAGACTTGCAAAATATTTTCCGTTTTGTTATATTTGTGTAGAAATGAGACGTTAAAAGTTTTTACTATAGAAAATGTAAACCAAAAAATTCCGGTATGATGAGAAGTTTATATCTGACATTTGTATTTTTGATAATTGCTACTTTTCTTTTTGGACAAAACAATTATGATGTAATTTACCCTTATGGCGAATATAAAGAAGGTTGGGCTGCGGTTACTAAAGAAGGAGTTATGGGTTTTATCAATAGCAAAGGCGAAGAAGTTGTAGAGCCTGCTTATACCTCTGTAGGCCAGTTTGGTAAATATAAGGAAGATTGGGCTGCGGTTACTAAAGAAGGAGTTATGGGTTTTATCAATAGCAAAGGCAAAGAAGTTGTAGAGCCTGCTTATACCTCTGTAGGCCAGTTTGGTAAATATAAAGAAGATTGGGCTGCGGTTACTAAAGAAGGAGTTATGGGTTTTATCAATAGCAAAGGGGAAGAGGTTGTAGAGCCTGCCTATACTTATGTAGGCCAGTTTGGTAAATATAAGGAAGATTGGGCTGCGGTTACTAAAGAAGGAGTTATGGGTTTTATCAATAGTAAAGGCGAAGAGGTTGTAGAGCCTGCCTATACTTATGTAGGCCAATTTGGTAAATATAAGGAAGATTGGGCTGCGGTCACCAAAGAAGGAGTTATGGGTTTTATCAACAGCAAAGGTGAAGAGGTTGTGGAACCAAAATATGTGGATATAATTAAAGATGGTGGAAATCTTAAAGGTTTCTCCGAAGGATCAACAGAAATAATTCAAGAATAACAGTTCATTATTAAGAAAAGCAGGTTTTTTAGCATCGGCTAAAACCAGAATATTTCTTTAGAACAAATCCCAAAAAAGGTTGATAAAGAAACAGGCTAAAGCAATCCTAAGCGATTGATATTTAGCCTGTTTCTTTTTTAGGGTCGGCAACTTGGAGTTTTACTAATCCAGGATATTGCCGGTTTTGCTATCGATCAAAGAAATCGTTATTCTTTTGTTTCTTCGGATTCTTCATTTTGATCCTGATTGCTTTGTTTGTCTTCGGATTCATCTTTATTTGTTTTATCCGGAGCTTCGGTTTTATCCTCATTTTCCACTTCCTCTTTATGATGAACAAAGCCAAGCATATCGGCATCATGAAGCTTGTTATACCACTTCATGACTTTTTTAATGTCAGAGATATAGACCCTGTCCTCATCATATTCCGGGACTACTTCGCTCATGAATTTTTTTAGCTCATCGGAAGATGCTTTCGGGGAAGGGGCTTTCTCTCCACCGGTTTTTTTGTAAATTCTTTTAAAAACATCTTTCAATGGCATATCTTCCGTTTCCGTGAAAATACTGATCTCCTCCAGTGAGCTGACAGCCTGAGTAGAATGTACGGGTGATCGTTTCCCGTCTTCCAGAGATTCTACTATAATGCTGTTTTTTGCCTGGGCGACCATTTTAAAAAGCCCACTTTTTCCACTAATTGCTAAAATTTCTGTTAAGTCCTTCATATTAATTTTATCGGTTATTTTTTATTATTTAAAACAGCCTATCGTTTCAATAAAATATAATTTTTAAAATCACCGGCTTCCTTCATGCCCGGTATATTATGTTTCATCCATGTAAAAACGCGATTTTTTAATGTTTCGTGTTTATGCTTTTTACGATTTGGATTTGGCTCGCCGGAATACTGCAAATGCTCGTGCCAGTCAAACTTCGCAATCCAGTTGCGCATAACTTTCGGATGTGTTCCTTTGAATTCTTTGAGCATATTCAACGGTCCATAATCAAACGTAAACTGTTGCTTCATATCCATTTCTTCTACTTTTTTTTGTCCTTTGTGGATCGTAGCTAATGCTTTTGTTTTGTTTTTCATCAGATGAGGCGGTCTTACCCAGCCATAATGATATACATACGCATCCAGTTCCACAACCTGTAACTTATATGTGCCTTGTTGCTGACGGTAATTGACATAATCGAAACCGGGGATTTTACGGAATGATTGTGCCGATTCCCATGAGTGAATATCCGGATGATTGCGAATAATGCGGATTTCCTTTTTATACCAACTGTGGGCATCCTGATAATGATAATAATCGCCCCAGAAATGAACATATTTCAGTAACATGCCTTCTACTTCTTCATCCTGCAAATAATGATGACAAGCTTGTTCAATTACCGGCAGGTATTTTTCGTGGATAACTTCATCGGCTTGCAGGTAAATAAGCCAGTCGCCGGAGCAATGTTCTTTGGCAATGTCAGTTTGATGAGCATTTTCCGTACCACGGGGGAATTTTTCCAGATCCCAGACTGTGTCAATGATTCTGATTTTATCCGAATTGATCTTTTCGATGATTTCCCGTGTATGATCGTCTTCATCACCATCACCAAGAGCGATCACAAATTCATCCACAAGGGGCAATACGGATTCAATGGCAGGGCGAATGGGATAATAGAGTTTTTGTGCATTCTTTACCATTGAAAAACCACTGATCTTCATTTTTTGTCTTTTTTTTCAGACTGTCAAAATTTCGCTTTTGAGCAGTCGGGTTAATTTTAAATTTTATTGTTCAGCTCAGGATCCGGCCACATAGATGTGGGTATTTTAACGCGCAAAGATAAGTATTTATCGTTGCGAATGGTTAAATGGGGTTTTCTATTAGTAAAGCTTGTGTGGTTCCTCGTTTTTTCCCAGGTCTATGGCTTCGTTGAGAAAATGATTAAATGGCAGAAGTATTTTATATGTTTTGATGAGTTCTTCTGCAGCATTATCAGACAGCATGACCTCATCTTCTATAGGATGCATGACTGTCATGGTTTTTAGTTTTAACAAGTCAGCATTGGGACTATTGATGTCAAATCCTTTGGGCATTCGCTTTAGCTTATCTCCCATAGATTGAATTTCGCCAAACCATTCCCGGAACAGGGGGGCATTGATGATTTTACGAAGATTTTCACCATTGTAGTATATCTCTTGCCGGACAGCATCCAGCACATCTTTTTGCGGTTTGTAAATTCCCCCGCCTGCCATACATTTGCCGGGTTCAATGTGCAAATATAATCCGGAATATGGGCTTTTGCGACCGCCGGGAGCGATAACCGCTCCGAAATTGGTTTTATAGGGTGTTTTGTCTTTGCTGAAACGAATGTCACGGAAGATGCGAAACATAGTAGTTTTGGGCGTCAATCCACGCAACGCCGGATCCAGGTCAATCAGTTCAGGTATCAGAGCCTCCAGAAACGATTCAAAAGCTGCTTTAGCTTCCCGGTACATACTCTTATTCTGATGATACCACTCCCGGTTATTGTTTTCCCGTAACCGGGTCAGGAAATCAAATACTACCGGTGATAAAGAGTTCATAAGGGTTATTTTAGTTTGTTCATCTGTGCTTTGATCAAGCGTATTTTTTCTTCGGCATCTTCTTTCTTTTGTTGTTCCTTTTGAACAACGGCTTCGGGAGCGTTATTGACAAAACGTTCATTGCCGAGTTTTTTCATGACACCATTAAGAAAGCCTTCCTGATATTCCAGTTCCTTTTGTAGCTTTTCCAACTCTTCTTCTTTGTTGACAGTACCTTCAAAAGGAATAAACATCTCGGTTGAACGGACTAATACCTGCAACGCATTTTCTACCGGTTCCCGGACAAATTCCAGTTGTTCAAGATTCGCCAGCTTCATGACGACAGGAGCAAAAACACCTGTTGTTTTGTCTTGCTGCCCGCTAATATAGAGATTAAGTGTTTGTTTGGGCGGTATATTTTTATTGTTGCGTAGATTTCTGATAGCCATTACTGTTTCCCGTGCGAACGCAAAACGTTCCAGTAAGTTGGAATCATAATCACGGACTTCCGGCATATTAATGATCATGATTGATTTTCCTTCCTCGCGTTGGCGAAGGTTATGCCATACTTCTTCTGTAAGGAACGGCATAAAAGGATGCAATACTTTCATTAGCTTTTCAAACAAGTCGATCGTATTTTCCAGCGTCTGACGGTCAATAGGTTTTTGATAAGAAGGTTTGATCATTTCCAGATACCAGGAGCAGAAATCATCCCAGATCAACCGGTAAACAGACATAAGCGCGTTGGAAATGCGGAATTTCTCAAAATGGTCGTTGATAACCTGCAGCTCCTGCATCAGCCGGTTATGCATCCAGTCTACCGAGACGGTGTTGTTTACTGGTGTTTCCATGGAATCGTCAACTTGCCATCCTTTAACAAGCCGCATGGCATTCCATATTTTATTGCTAAAATTGCGGCCTTGCTCACATAAAACTTCGTCAAACGGAAGGTCGTTGCCGGCCGGTGAAGTCAACAGCATGCCAATGCGAACACCATCCGCGCCATACTGCTGGATCAGGCGCAACGGGTCCGGAGAATTTCCAAGCGACTTGGACATCTTTTGTCCGTGTTTATCACGTACAATTCCGGTCAGGTAAACATTTTTAAACGGCCGTTCCCCACGGTATTCATAGCCTGCCATGATCATCCGGGCAACCCAGAAAAATAATATCTCCGGTGCTGTTACCAAATCATCAGTAGGATAATAATAATCAATCTCTTTGTTGTCCGGGTGTCGTATGCCATCAAAAACAGAAATAGGCCATAGCCATGAAGAAAACCAGGTGTCCAGTACATCTTCATCCTGGCTGAGGTCTTCGATCTTTAGCTCAGAGTTATATTTGCTTTGGGCAATTTCAAGTGCTTTCTCTTTTGTTTCAGCTACCACATAATCCTTGTCGGGCGTGTAGTAAGCAGGGATACGCTGGCCCCACCACAACTGACGGGAGATACACCAATTGTGTACATTCTCCATCCAGTGGCGGTATGTGTTTTTAAACTTAGCCGGATAAAACCGGATCGTATTGTTCATCACACTATCCAAAGCAGGCCTGGCCAGCTCTTTCATGTCCAGAAACCACTGAAGTGATAACTTGGGCTCTATCACGACATTGGTGCGTTCGGAATAGCCTACCTTATTTGCATAATCTTCGACTTTGAGCAGGTAGCCTTCTTTTTCCAGTTTTTGGATCATCTTCTGACGGACATCAAAGCGGTCTTCACCGACAAAATATGTGGCTTCTTCGCTCATCGTTCCATTATCTTCAAAAATATCTATAGTGTCAAGTTTATGTTTTATTCCTATTTCATAGTCGTTGACATCATGGGCCGGCGTGATCTTTAGAGCGCCGGTACCAAATTCCATATCAACATATTCATCTTCTATCACAGGAACAGAGCGGTTAACAACAGGAATGATTACCCGTTTTCCTTTCAGATGTTCAAAACGTTCATCATTTGGGTTGATGCAAACGGCAGTATCCCCCAGGATTGTTTCCGGGCGTGTTGTTGCAATAGTGACGTGCCTGTTTTGTTCTCCTTCTACAGGATAATTTACGTAATACAGCTTTGAGGCTTCTTCTTTGTAGATAACCTCTTCATCCGAGAGGGCGGTTAAGGCTTTTGGGTCCCAGTTTACCATACGGACACCACGGTATACCAAACCTTTATTGTATAAATCTACAAAAACTTTGATCACGGATTCATACATATCGTCATCCATGGTGAATTTGGTGCGGTCCCAGTCGCAGGAAGCACCCAGTTTTTTCAATTGTTCCAGGATAATATCGCCGTGCTTTTTTTTCCATTCCCAGGCATGTTCCAGGAATTTTTCCCGGCTTAACGATGACTTTTCTATACCTTCACTTTTAAGCTTTTGTACTACCTTGGCTTCTGTGGCAATGGAGGCATGGTCGGTTCCCGGAACCCAACAGGCATTTTTGCCCTGCATTCGTGCCCGTCTTACCAAAACATCCTGTATCGTATTGTTAAGCATGTGCCCCATGTGTAACACACCGGTAACGTTAGGCGGAGGAATTACGACAGTGTATGGTTCTCGTTCATCCGGTTCAGAGTGAAAAAAATTCTGCTCCATCCAATATGAATACCATTTGCTTTCTGTTTTTTTGGGGTCATATTTTGAAGGAATATCCATATTGATACGTTTTGTGTTTTCTGAAATTTTAAAGCTTCAAAAGTAGTAAAAAATCATTTCATGTTCATGCATAGCTTAAAGTTGATGAAAAGAAGATTACAGACAATTATCCCGGCAAAAATGCGTTAGTCAAAATATTGTTTTTTTAAAAGATACCTGTTGAAAAGTAATTGATCCCCATCTGTTGATCCATATTTTATTGCGTAATTTTACAGAGAAGAAAACTATGCTTATGAAAATAATGAAATTACTGATAGTTAGTTTGTTGGCAGTGGTGATAACTACTGCATCTTTTGCTCAGAAAACGGCTGTTTATGAGTCCCCCGAAGATATTTATGAGTCAGCCTTTGAGTTGTTTCAAAAAGAAAAATATAATGCTGCCCAAAAACAATTCGAGGAAGTGATAGATCAGATCGATGCTTCTTCATCTTTGATGAAGTCCAATGCAGAATATTATTCAGCTATTTGTGCGCTGGAGCTTTTTAATGAGGATGCTGAAGATATGATAAAGACGTTTATTGAAGAGCATCCGGAACATTCACTGGTTCGAAAAGCCTATTTCCAGCTTGGTAAATATCAATATCGTAAAAAGCGGTATCGTCAGGCCATTCGAAGCCTGGAGAAAGTTGATGTTTATGATTTGGATACAGAAGAGAAAAATGAATATTACTTTAAATTAGGATATTCCTATTTTAAATCGGATGAATACGAAAAAGCGAAAAGTAATTTTTATAAGATCATTAAGTCCGATAATGAATATATTGATCCGGCTACTTATTATTATGGACATATAGCATACGAAAACGGTAATTATGAAACTGCTTTGAAGAACTTTAATAAGCTTTTGGATAATGAAATTTTCAAGCCGGTACTTCCTTATTATATCACACAGATATACTACAAGCAGGAGAAATATGATAAGTTACTTGAAATTGCCCCGGACCTATTGGAAGAGGCATCAAAAAAGAGAAAATCAGAAATTTCCCGCTTGATAGGAGATGCTTATTATAAAACCAATCGCTATGATAAATCGCTCCCCTATCTGGAAGAGTTTCATAATACATCAAAAAAAAGGAAGAGCCGGGAGGATCATTATCAGTTAGCTTATGCTTATTATCGCTCGGGGACGTATGATAAAGCGATTAAGCAGTTTGATAACGTTACAACAGGAGATGATACGTTAGCTCAAAATGCTTATTATCACATGGCTGATTGTTATCTGAAGACAGATGAAAAGAAATATGCCTATAATGCATTTTTGTCAGCCTATAAAAACGGGGCAAAAGAAGAGGTTACAAAAGATGCATTGTTCAATTATGCCAAATTAGCGTATGAACTTTCTTATGACCCCTATAATGAGGCTATTCAGTCATTCCAAAAATTTATAGAAAAATATCCGGATGATGACCGCATTGATAAAGCCAATAGTTATCTTGTGAAGTTGTTTTTGTCTACTAAAAATTACAAGAATGCTTTAAATGCTCTGGATAAGATTGAAGAGAAAAGTACAAATCTGAAAATGGCTTATCAGCAGATAGCTTATTACCGTGGTGTTGAATTGTTTAATAATCAGGATATCCAAAATGCAGTATCGCTTTTTCAGAAGTCCATGGATTATAATTATGATAAAGAGCTGTATGCCAAAGCAAATTATTGGATAGCAGAAGGTCATTATCGAAAAAAACAATATAAAAAATCAATAGACGCCTATAAACAATTTCAGTTGACACCAGGTGCTTTTCGTTTGCCTTATTATAATGAGTCGAATTACAATATTGGATATGCTTATTTTAAAGAAGAACAATATGGAAATGCATTGACGTCGTTTCGTAAATTTTTGGACAACACGGAAAAGAAAGACGAAAACAAATTAGTGCAGGATGCATTGTTGCGCACCGGCGATTGTTATTATACCAATGAGCGCTATGAAGATGCTATTGAGACTTATGAAAAGGCTGCCCAAACCAAAAGCCGGGATGTGGATTATGCACTTTACCAAAAAGCAGTTGCAGAAGGTGTCTTAGGTGATTATGAGGCAAAAATTCAAACCTTAAAAACACTGGTAGAACAAGAATCAAAGTCGACTTATGCCGACGATGCAGCTTATGAATTGGCGAATACCTATCTGGTTATAGAAGATAACCAAAAAGCATTGGAATATTTTAATAAAGTCATTAAGAATTATCCTAATTCCAGCAAATTGGTTAAGTCAATGCAGAAAAAGGGTCTGGTATATTACAACACCGACAATTATGAATTAGCATTGAATACATTCAAAAAAATCAGGAATAGATATCCGGGAACCAAAGAATCTAAAGAAGCATTGGTGAGTATTCGCAATATTTATACAAATATGAACAAGCCTGAGGCATTTTTTAAATATGCTAAAGAAAATGCTATTAACCTGAGTGATGATGAACAGGATAGTACGATGTATCATGCATCACAAAAAATATATATGGACGGGGATTGTGAAAAGGCCATTCCGGGATTTAATAAGTATTTAAAAGAATTTCCGAATGGGATTTTTACGTTAAATGCGCGGTATTATTTAGCCGATTGCTTATACAGGCACGGAGAGAAAGATGAAGCGGCAAAGCATTACAAATTTATAGCCGATACTTCCTTTACGCGTTTTAAAGAAAAATCCGTATTAAGATTGGCAGAAACGTATTATAGTAATGATGATATTGAACATGCTTTAAATTATTATCAGGAATTAGAAGAAATTGCCGATAATAAAAAGAATATATTGGAGGCCAGAAAATATATTATGCGCTGTTATCATAAGCTGGATAAACCCAGAAAAGCGATAACTGCAGCTAAATTACTCATGGAAACGGATAAAGTGTCTGATGAATGGGTCAATGAAGCTTATATGACTGTCGGAAAGTCGGCCTTATCTGTTGACAGCACTTCCACAGCCAAATCGGCGTTTAGTCATCTGACAGATAATCTGCAAAATGAATTAGCAGTTGAAGCGAAATACCTGATCGCAGAAATTGAATACAATGAAGGAAATTTGAAAGAGGCTGAAAACATATTGTTTGAAATTATTAATCAGGTTCCTTCCTACGATTACTGGATTGGAAAAAGTTTTATCCTGATTGCGGATATTTATCTGCAGCGCGATAATGTGGCCCAGGCTAAGGCTACATTAAACAGTATTATCGATAATTATAACGTGGATTTAAAAAGTGACCAGCCTAATCTGGTAGAGATTGCTAAAAAGAAACTGGATAAAATATTGAAGAGAGAAGAAGAGATAAATAAAGCAAGCGAGTCTGAAGATGACGAGGATATGGAACTGGATTATTCCGATGAACAAGGCTCTGATTTGTTTGAGGCGGAGTTGTTTCCGGATACAACGGAACAAAACCAAACAACACCGGATTCATTAAAAACTAACAATGAATCAGAGTAATTTCAAAATGCCGTTGAGTAAATTAAAGATCAACTCAAGAATCATATTTGATAAACATAAAGCATATGAAGTATTTAATTAATATAATTTTAAGTTTGGTTTTTCTTGTCAATATTGCCGTTGCTCAGGAAATACAACCGGATAATGATTCAATCCAAAACGGAGAAGATGAAGGCTACAGCGGGAGCGTAGTAGTAAAGGGTAAACATACTCCACTGGTTTCGGATGCTTTTAAAATCAAGAAAAATCCGAAAATGGATGAAATAGAGGTGGAAAAGGAACCGGTAAGTTATGATATTCGCTCGGAACGCATTCCGGTAGAGTTTAAGCTGGATAAAATCCGCCCTGCGAAAATGGTCGGGGAACCCCTGGATAAACTATACAACAATCATATGCGTATTGCAATGGGTACTTCGACGATGCCTTATCTGGAATATTTTTATAATACAACCCGTTCACGCGATAATTCTTTTGGGATTCACCTGAAGCATTTTTCCGCTTCCGGCGATATTGACGACCATCCTTTTCCGGGCTTTTCCGATAACCTTGCCAGTGCAAACTATAAAAAGATATGGCGCAATCATGTGTTTAAAGCAGATGCCGGATATGAGCGCAATGTAGTGCACAGCTATGGTATACCCGGGCAAGTTTATGATACAATTCAGGATTTTGATAAAGAGGATATCAAACTGCTGTATCATCGCGTTGATGCATCTCTTGATCTCCAAAGCAAATATTCGGATTATAATTCCGGAAAACTACATCATTCCGTAGGTCTGGATTTTTATCATTTTTCTGATAATGAAGATGCTCAGGAAATGAATTTTGATTTGAATGCCGATATGCACTCCGATATTCGTTTTCTTGATGCGGCGAAAGAACAAACACTGGGTGTGAAATTAACCGGGGATTATATGATGAATACCTGGAATTCTGTCGACCCTGTGCATACAGTTATTTCAAGTGTTTCTCCTTATCTGAAAAATAAATTTAATAATATTGATCTGGATGTAGGCCTTAGTATGTATGTAGATGCTGACTCTGTGTCCACACGCAATGAATTTTATCCCGATATTCATCTCAGAATGGAGTTGATTAAGAATATATTTGTCCTGAAAGGCGGATTGACAGGAAAAACCACCGGTGATAATTTGTATGAATTAACAAAAGAAAATCCTTTTATGTATTCATCTTATTCCATGAGTCCATTGGAGTTCCAGTATCACCGTTCCGTCATTTATGCAGGATTAAGTGCTTCAATCAGTAAAAATATCGATTTTAATGCCTATTTCGAGTCTTCTAACACGGAGAACGCTTCCTTTTTTATCAGAGACACAACCAGTGAATTGGCAAATCGATACAAACTCCTCCATGATAAAGTTAGAAGCTTTGATTTAAAAGCAGAAGTGGATTATCACATGCAGGAAAAACTAAATGTTAGTTTGGGAGGGAATTATACGGAATATTCCATTACAGATCTGGATGAAGCCTGGAACCGTCCGGCCTTCGAAGGCTATTTAAAGGCTCGTTACGATATACAGGAAAAGATCATTCTTAAAGGGAAAGTATTTTATATCGGCGAGCGGAAAGCGCTTGGCATGAAAAACAATGAATTCCAAAAAGTGACGCTTGATCCTGTTATTGATGCGAATATTTCCGCCGAATATCGTTACAATAAACTCTTATCAGGCTTTATTAGTTTCCGGAATTTAGCTGCTCAGCAGTATGAAAAATGGGCCGGTTATCCTACCTATGGTTTTCAATTTATGGCGGGTTTGACTTACTCTATGTAAATTCTGAAAATCAATTTATTATAATTTGATTTTTTCAGCAAAAAAGCCCGGATTTTATGCCTGAAATCCGGAAAATTTTGCTATATTTGCACGACTTAATAAAGATAGAGGTTAAAAATTATGACTGAAGAAGAGTTGAGAGAATTAGGCAAAGACTATTCAGCCGGTAACATTCAGGTATTGGAAGGATTGGAAGCTGTACGTAAACGTCCGGCTATGTATATTGGCGATGTCTCAAGCAAAGGTTTGCATCATCTGGTTAACGAGGTGGTGGATAACTCCATTGATGAGGCTATGGCCGGGCATTGTGATAATATTAATGTGATTATTCATGAAGATGAATCCGTCAGTATTACCGATAATGGACGAGGCATCCCTGTTGATAAACATAAGAAAATGAATAAATCCGCCCTGGAAGTAGTTATGACTGTACTACACGCAGGTGGAAAATTTGATAAAGGTTCCTATAAAGTTTCCGGCGGATTGCACGGCGTTGGTGTTTCATGTGTGAACGCCCTGGCTGTGGAACTGAAAGCTGAGGTGTTTAGAAACGGCCGTCATTACATTCAGGAATATAAATATGGTAAACCCTTGTATGAAGTTAAATTTCTTGGGGATACCGAACTTTCCGGTACGAAAATTACATTTAAGCCGGATGACTCCATTTTTACACAAACAGAATATGATTATGATATTTTGTCTTCTCGCTTGAGGGAATTGGCTTACCTTAATAAAGGAATTCATATTACCATAGCTGATGAGCGTGTTAAAGATGAAGAGGGAAATATTAAAAAGGAAGATTTCTATTCTGAAAAAGGGCTTGAGGATTTTATCAAGTACCTCGATGATAACCGCGAGACAATAATTGAGAAGCCGATTAATATTGAAGGGGAGAAGAATGGTATTCCGGTGGAGATTTCCATGCAATACAACAATTCTTTTGCTGAAAATATTCATTCATACGTCAACAACATCAATACGCATGAAGGTGGAACGCACTTGTCCGGATTTCGCCGGGCATTGACGCGTACATTAAAGTCCTATGCCGATAAAAGCGGGATGCTGGCTAAATTGAAATTTGATATCAACGGAGATGACTTCCGCGAAGGTTTAACTGCTATAGTGTCCGTGAAAATTGCGGAACCCCAGTTTGAAGGACAGACCAAAACAAAGCTTGGGAACTCAGACGTTATGGGATCCGTGGATCAGATGGTGAGTGAAGCTTTAAGTTCGTATCTGGAGGAACATCCGAAAGAAGCCAAAACAATTGTCAATAAGGTTATATTAGCTGCTACGGCACGTCATGCTGCCCGTAAGGCTCGTGAGCTTGTGCAACGTAAAAGCGTATTGTCCAGCTCCGGATTACCCGGGAAACTAGCCGACTGTTCTGTCAGAGACCCCGAAAAAGCTGAGATTTTTCTCGTTGAGGGTGACTCTGCAGGGGGAACAGCTAAAGCAGGACGTGACAGGAATTTTCAGGCTATTTTGCCATTAAGAGGAAAAATCCTTAATGTGGAAAAAGCCATGCAGCATAAGATATTTGAAAATGAAGAGATCAAAAATATTTTTACTGCCTTTGGTGTCAACATTGGTACCGAAGAAGACAGTAAAGCACTGAATGTGGATAAATTGCGGTATCATAAAATTGTTATTATGACCGATGCCGATGTCGATGGAAGCCACATTGCTACATTAGTGCTGACCTTTTTCTTCAGATATATGCGTGAGCTTATTGAAAGTGGCTATGTTTATATTGCAACTCCACCGCTCTATCTCATCCGTAAAGGTAAAAAATCGAAATATGCATGGAGTGAAGAAGAACGCCAGGAGATCGTAAAAGAATATACGGGTGAAGATGGCAACCCCAAAAATATTAGTATTCAACGCTATAAAGGTCTCGGTGAAATGAATGACCAGCAACTCTGGGATACAACCATGAATCCGGAGTCACGGATTTTGCGCCAGGTTAATGTTGAAAACAGCCGCGAAGCCGACCGGATCTTTTCCATGCTCATGGGAGATGAAGTACCGCCCAGAAAAGATTTTATCGAGAAAAATGCGAAATACGCTAACATTGATGCGTAAGCCTGAAAAGACTGAACCAGATAATTAAACTGATTCTTTTGTAAACTATGTGAAGGTTTGTTTGTATATACAGGGTAGCGGTTGTTGGCAAAAATCTGAATATTGATGTTATATGAACGATTCCAAAAGACAAACAGCATTAGTCACCGGGGCTTCCGGTGGTATTGGAAAAGAATTTGCCAGATTGCTGGCAATCAAAGGCTATAATTTGATCTTAGTTGCCCGCAGTAAAAATAAATTAGAGGAGCTGCAGAAAGCCTGGAAGGAGGAATTTCAAATTGAAATCCATATTTTTCCAACAGACCTTGCCAATAAAAAACAGCTTGCCCAGCTTTTTGACCGTATTAAGTTCGAAAGGCTAAAGGTGGATATTCTTGTTAATAATGCGGGTTTTGGAGATTATGGAGAATTTGTTAATGCAGATGCAAAAAAAGAAGATGCTATGATCCGTGTTAATGTTAATGCATTGACCACCTTATCCAGAAATATGGCTCGGGAAATGGTGAAACAAAATCATGGCTACATTTTGAATGTATCATCAGTAGCTGCTTTTCAGCCCGGGCCATTAATGGCAGTTTATTCAGCTACCAAAGCCTATGTGCTTTCTTATACACAGGCTGTTGCCAATGAGTTAAAAGGTACGGGAGTTAGTGCTACCGTTCTTTGTCCCGGCCCTGTTGATACGGATTTTGTAAAAAATGCTTCCCTGGAGTCGTCCAGACTGTTTAAAATAATGAAACCTGTTTCTGCCCGTTATGTTGCCAATTATGGTTTGAAGGCTATGTTTAAAAGAAAGGTAGTAGCTGTTCCGGGGGTTAAAGAGAAACTTATGGCCGGCACTGTAAGATTTTTGCCTTCGAAATTTCTAACCCGGGTTACCAGAAAAATTCAGGAACGTGTTTAGGGAAATGTATATTTCATTAATTTTGTCTTATGATCAGCGCACAAAATATCAATAAATCGTATGGGGACCTCCGGGTATTAAAAGATATCAAGATCGAGATCGGAGATCATGAAATTGTTTCTATCGTTGGCGCATCAGGCGCAGGAAAATCCACCTTATTGCATGTTCTGGGAACTCTTGACAAGGCAGATACGGGAGAAGTCTATTATGATGAACTGGAACTGGAAACACTTAGTGAGCCCGAATTAGCTAAATTCCGTAATAAGAATATCGGATTTGTATTTCAGTTTCATCACCTGCTTCCGGAATTTACTGCCCTGGAAAATATTTGTATGCCTGCTTTTATTGCAGGTGTTGATAAAAAGTCGGCCTTTGCAAAAGCCGAAGAATTGTTAAAGCTGATGAATCTTTCAGAAAGGAAAGACCATAAGCCTTCCGAACTTTCCGGAGGAGAGCAACAGCGAATTGCAGTAGCGCGTGCCCTGATCAATGAACCGAAAGTAGTTTTGGCTGATGAACCTTCCGGAAACCTCGACTCGGATAATTCAGAAGACCTGCACCGCATATTTTTTGACCTGCGGGACAGGCTCAGGCAGGCTTTTATCATTGTAACCCACAATAACCAACTGGCCGAAATGGCAGACCGGAAGCTTTTTATGAAAGATGGTGAGATTGTTCCGCACGAATAGATTAACTTTTTTGGGGTATAGTATTTTCTGATCTTAAATTATTACCTTCTATTGACAAAATCCGCAATCTTCCAATATTTTTTATGTTGTAGACCGGTATAAGTATTTCTTTACTGTATGATTTATAAGCTATAGTTTAGAAAGTTATAGCGTGCTTTGACTGATACAAAATATAATGCGGGAACTTTGAGAGAAGTCTTCTTTTACAGTCAATTAGAACCGGATCATCAGCTTGCCTCATTCCCTCATGCAGATTTTAAAGTTGATGATCGATATACATTTGAGATAGGAGGTAAGCCAAAGGTAGGCAAGCAAATGGAAGAGTTGGCGCATGCTTATATTGCTGCTGATAATATAGAATATACTTATAAAAATAAAATTCCACTTTGGCTTTTCGGTTTTTTGTATTGATTATTGTTTCGTCGTTTTGCAGATTAAAATTTGTAATTTTCTGTTTAAAGCAACACTTCCGTTCGGAATAGCACCTGGTTATGTCTTTGAAAAACCTTGTAAAATACTGTAAATAAGTAAACAAAAATTTAAAATGTATATTTAAAAATATCTATATCTTTTTCAAATCTGTTTGCTATAATTTTGCGGGTATAATCATTATACATATTTCTGTAATTACCAGACTGAGAATTTGGATTACTATTTCTTTTTACATTTATTAATTT
>JBNJGZ010000026.1:0-21865 GCA_051748065.1 Bacteroidota bacterium | reverse complement strand
GAAATTTATTTAATTCCAGCACATACACCGATTGGAAGAGCAGCCAGATAATAACTCCCGACAATAGCTGGTGGAAACACGAAAAATTCAATATTTCTGCTATTGCAGCAGATGAATCAAATGTTCAGGTTCGTTTCAGCCTCATTGATAATAATGGGTTAACAACTTTTGAAAATTATGGCTGGTTTCTGGATAATATTGAGGTAGCTGCAGCTCCCTCTGAGTTAGTACCTCCGGAAATAGTAATGGGAACCCCTATCGTACAAGATACGGTTACATCATCAAACCCTCAACCCATCAAAGCAGAGATCACTGATGATGCATCCGGAGTTGATACCGCTTTCGTTATTTATTACATCAACGGTACTTTAACCGACACGCTGGGCATGACCAACTTCCAGGCAGACAGCTTTAAAGCTGATATTCCTTTTCCCGGTTTTGGCCGCACGATAACATATTTTGTAGAGGCTGTTGATAACGCCGCCACCCCGAACCACGGCACAAGTGCTAACTATTCATATTACCTAAAACCCTTATCCTTACCAGACCCTTTGGAATCTCTTTTCTTTGCTGAAGGTTTTAACGGTGGAAATGTACCCGCTAATTGGAATAATAATACGCAGGGATCGTGGGATCATGAAACCGGCAGCACGAGTTCAGGTAGTACAGGCCCTGATGGCCCTTACGAAGGAAGCGGATATGTGTATACAGAAGCTTCGTTCGGTGGTGTTGGCACAAATGATACGGCTGAACTAACCTCACCATCCATCAACCTTAGTAAATCAAACATACCTTACTTAATTTTTAACTATCACATGTATGGAGCTGATATGGGCGAGTTGAATGTGGATGTATATGATGGCTCCACCTGGCATCAGGGAGTATGGAGTAAAAGCGGAGAACAACACAGCTCGGGGTCCGATCCATGGACCAAAGTAACAATTGACCTTACAGCATATAAAGATGCTGCTACTAAAATTCGCTTCCGCGGCATTACAGGAAGTAGTTATAATAGTGATATGTCAGTGGATGCTGTTAAAGTTGGAGATACACAACTTGATTTCCCGGATGCCGGAATAGCGGAAATCACAAACCCGACAGGTGGTGTCGTTTCCAATAGCACCTTTGATATAAAAGTAAAATTTGAAAACAAGGGTGGTGTTAACCTGAATCAGGTTGATATTGACTGGGAACTGGATGGCACCTCCAAATCCACCTACAACTGGAGCGGCACACTTGAGCCGGATAGCTTATCCTCAGAAATTACTCTGGGGACAGAATCCGTAAGTTCGGGCCCTCATAACCTGAAAATATGGACAGCGAACCCCAATGACACGGTAGATTTTAATATTGCCAACGATACCATGCAATTCAGCTTTTATGGCTGTGATAGTCTTTTAAATGGCACATATTCAATCGGAGGTTCCAATCCCGATTACGCTACTTTCTCCGATGCCGTTCTGGCTCTCAACCAATGCGGTATTGCCGGGCCGGTTACTTTCAACGTAGCTTCCGGAACGTATGACGAACAAATCACTTTATCCGATATCAGCGGCGCCTCATCTTCCAATACCGTCACTTTCCAGTCTGCCACCGGCGACTCCAGTGATGTTACCTTACAATATGCCGCCGCTAATGCAAGTGAAAACCACGTGGTTAAGCTGGAAGGCTCTTCGTATATTACATTCAAAGATATGACCTTCAAGTCGCAAAGCAATACCTGGCCGCGCGTTTTTGTTATAAACGGTGGCGCCGGTCATGTCAATCTTTCCAATAACAGTTTTGAAGGTCTTAATTTGTCCGGAGGAACCAATAGTGCTGACTCGGCCTTGATTATCACGGAAGACAGCATAGGGAGCAACTTAACATTTACATATAACTACCTTGAGGGCGGTACACGCGGATTAGATGTGGATGGCTTCAATCTTACAAATGTAACTGTCAGGCATAATGAGTTTGTTAATCAATGGGCTATTTCTGCCAGTATTAGTGGTGCCAACGCACCTATAGTCACTCATAATTATGTCAGCACAAACTCCATGCATGACAGTTATAATGGCTTAAGGATCATTGGTGCTGAGGGAAACTTTGAGTTAGCCTATAATGAAGTTTATGCTCCATCAACCATTGTTGGATACGGCTTGAGAGTTGAAAATTCAAAAGGCGACTCACTGAATCACGCCAGGGTCTTCAATAATATGGTAACTATAAGAGGTATCGATGGCTCGAGTACCCTTTCTGCCGGGCTTATCAATATCGAATCACGGTTTATTGACTATTATTACAACACATTCAGAACAATCGGTTCCGATGAACTTGCGGCGCCATTGTGTTTATACGACATTACCTCCGGAGAAACAAAACAACTATCTATAAAGAACAATATTTTTACTAATAATACGGATGGTTATATTTTGTATAGCCAGAATATTGATACAACGGGATTTATTCAGGACTATAACAATTATTATCAATCCGGCAGCAATATCTTTGGAAGCCTGAACGGTGATAATATAGCAGACTTTAAAGAATTCCAGTCCTTTACCGGACAGGAAAACCATTCCACAGAATATGACCCTTACTTTGCTGATACGACAGACCTGCATGTTTTCAATAATAATCTGGAAGGTTTAGCAAATCCTGTTCCCGGTATCACAGATGATATTGACGGTGACAGCAGAGATGCAACAAATCCTGACATGGGAGCCGATGAATTTGACCCTTTACCTTATGATCTTTCCGTCACAAAAATCACTTCACCACAAAGTGGGTGCGGACTTTCTTCTGCTGAAGATATAACATTGCGGATTAAAAATACCGGCACCTCTGCTGTAAACACATTTGATGCTCATTACAAAATACTTAACACCTCAATAAATATAACAGAAACTGTAAACACTACAATCAACCCCGGAGATAGCCTGGATTTTACGTTTTCAGCTACCGTTGACATGAACATGGACTCTCTGATGCAGGATTCCATTTTTCCACTACAAGCCTGGATAACTTATCAGAATGATCCTGTTCAACAAAATGACACAGCCTGGAAAGATGTTGCTTCAAAATACCAACCCCCTGCCCCATCCACTTCCACTTTCACGGCAAATTATGCTGATTCGATAACCATCACAGCTACATCTAACGACACTCTGTTATGGTATGAACATGATACCTCCACAACAGAAATTTATGAAGGAGAATATTTCACTACCCCTTTACTTTATGACACGACAACTTATTGGGTAGCTGCCCGTGCCGGAAGCGGACAACTTGCAATTACAGAAGTAACCCAGTATAATGGGAATGGAGACGGGGCTACAAGTCCACAACCATCATGGCTTAACGGAGATGATTTTGTTGAGATTTCAAATATAGGCTCAGGGCCTCTTAAATTGGACGGTTATACACATCACAGAGAAGGTTCAGGAGATTTTAGTTATGATTTACCGGATATCACCTTAAATCCCGGCGAAGTGCTGGTACTGGCCACGTACGGCGCCAACACTGACGATCCTGCCAACAATTTTTATGTGGCTGCTGATAACAGCGTATCCTCCTCCACTTCCACCGGACATTGGCTTACCAATACGCAGGGAACTATCGTTGATGCTGTTGCACTTAACGGCCATACGTTCTCTTCAGCCTCCGGTGTTACTAGCAGCGACTGGAGCGGCAATATCCCAAGCAGTGGCGGAAATGCCGGAGTTATCAGAATTAATTATGACAACAATGAGGCTTCGGACTGGATAATCTCTACTTCAAGTAATCCCCAAACACTGGGCGATTTGAATCCTCAGTTATCTTTTACTGCCGGTAGCGGATGTATCAGCGCTAAATCACCGGTGACAGTGAATGTGAAAGGGATTCCTGCTGTTGATGCCGGTATAACAGATATCCATAATCCTGTTGATACAGTTTCCGGATGTTCTCCCAAACACATTGAAGTTATTCTTAAAAATTTTGGTACCAATACACTCACATCTGCTGACGTTTCCTGGGAATTGGACAATACACAACAGAAAACATACAAGTGGTCCGGTAGCATTCAGCATGATGAAACAGATACAATTCATTTAGATACCGCCATGATTAAAAACGGAGCTCATATTTTAAGAGCCTGGAGCGGACAACCCAATAATAACACGGACACCGTAAACAGTAACGATACAATCACCAAAGCGGTTTATTCCAACCTGCCGGCACCCACATCACTATCTGTGCTGGACTCTTCAAACTCTACAGTTACGTTTGAATGGACAGCAGGAGCCCTGGGAGGATCATACATTTACACTATTGTTGAGCATGGCAACACTATTGATAACGGAACCATCTTTAACGTAAATTCAAGCAACGCCACAGCCAGCAACTTAAACCCACTAACACTTTATGATATATATGTAGCAGAACTCTGTCCGGGGGCAACAGATACCTCAGACTGGGCCGGTCCGGTTTCGTTTACAACAGAATTTGAATGTCCTCCCGGAGCTTTTTGTTTCACTAATGCCGGAGCAACAGGTCCCCTTGGCCCCGCGCAACAATCCGTAGACTCCGCTTACAACGGAACACCTCTGAAAGGATCGGTAACAGTGATAGACTCGGGAATTCAAAAGTGGGTAGTACCCCATACGATGAATTACACTATCTTAACTTATGGAGCTCAAGGCGGCGGCGATGGAGGCAAAGGAGCTAAAGTCAGCGGTAACTTTAACCTGACCAAGGGAGATACGCTGTTGATCCTGGTCGGGCAGCAGGGCGAATATGAGTCCGAAGTAGGTGGTGGCGGTGGCGGCAGTTTTGTTGTAGAAAAGACAAACGGAAAAACACCCTTAATCGTAGCCGGTGGTGGCGGCGGCGGAAATAGTGCCTATACCGGTGGCGGCGGACGTGCGCAAATTTCTGACAATCCTGTCGGAGGGTATACTGCCGGCGGTGCCGGATATTCCGGAGATGGTCAGGGTTCTATGGGAACAAACGCTAAGAGCTTCCTCAATGGCGGAAAAGGCGGAAAAATAGATGGACTCAACAGCTACGGCGGCTTTGGCGGCGGAGGAGGTGGTGATGATGACGGCGGCTCTGCCAGTAGCCAGGACTTAGGTGGTGGTGGCGGATACGAAGGCGGTGACGGCGACATGAACGGCCCCGGCGAAGGTGGATATGCTTATAATGCCGGAACAAACTCATCCCTTACTGCTAATATCAACCCCGGACACGGAAAGGTTGTTATTAACCCGGAAGTGCCTTATACAAACGCGCCTAACGATGCCGGCATTCTATCCATTGATGAACCGGACGCCTTTTGCCCTGGCGTATATGATGTATTTGTTACTATTGCCAACAGCGGCAATAATATAATCAATAATGTAGATATCGAATGGACGGTAAATGGAAATAGTCAGCCTACATACACATACAACGGTACGCTTGACACTATTGGAGGTTCAGGAAACTTTTTTACACAGGTAAATATCGGCAACTACGATTTTGATACGGGTTCACCGTATGAAATAAAAGCATGGACAAATAATCCGAACGGCATAAATGATACCGTTCATTTCAATGACACTGCTAATGTAACGGTGCAAGCCAATTTGCCGGCGCCGGCAGGAATAACTATTGATGATGTAACCCCAACAAGCGTTACTTTTTCATGGGATGGTGGTTCCAGCCAGCACAGTTGGGTATATTCCATTGTGCCCCGTGGATATTCACCACAACAAGGAAATTACATTGGATCAAATAATGAACAGGCTACTTATGACAGTCTTACACAAATTACTAAATATGACCTGTATGTAGCTGAAGTATGCCCTGGCGGGGTGGACACCTCAGCCTGGGGAGGCCCGGTAGAATTCAAAACACCTTCAGGAGGCCTTAACTGCTCCGGAGCCAGTACACCTTCAAATGTCTTTTCCGAAAACTGGTCAGCAATGCAGGGAGGGTGGACCGGAGATATTGGTAATTCCAACAGTAAATGGAGATTTGGAACTACGAGTACTCCTACAGCAAACACCGGACCGAATGACTCCCACGATGGGCCGCTCTTTCTTTATTTTGACAACGATAATGCGGGAACATCAAGTTCAGGCTCTTTGGTGTCCCCCGAAGTTAATCTTGCGCTGGCTAATAATGAGGCCATTCTAAGCTTTTATATGCATGCCTATGGGGATGACATTCCGGGGTCTAAACTTACTATTAGTGCCGGCACCAATCCTGTGGGACCATTTACGGAAGTCTACTCCAGAACATTTAATGACGAACTGCAAAATGACCATAACGAGCCTTATGTTCAGGATTTTGCTGACTTAAGCGATTATGTCGGAAAAAATATCTATCTGGAGTTTAAATTCGAAAATCCAAATTCAGGTAATCAAAGTGATATTGCATTAGACCTGATAGAGGTTGAAGCTTGTAATAATCCTGTTTTATCCCAGGATGCAGGTGTTGTTGATATCCCAAAACCAGACTATTTTAATATTAATGCCAATAAACAATTTGATGTGGTGGTGCGGAATTTTGGCTCTGACACGATTCAAAATGTTACCATTAATTATGAATTTGGAAGTCAAAGTGATACATACACTTATAACGGCAGCATAGCGCCACAAAAAGAAACTACTGTAGACATGCCTGCTATCAACCTTCCCGGTGGCGGGGTCAATTTATGTGCTTACACTTCATTGCCCGGAGACAGCAATACGAACAATAACAGAAGTTGTAAAGAGATATACCGCCGATATACGACTACTATCCCTTATTTTGATAACCTGGAGAATCAAAACTATTTCATGAAAGATACTTCCTCTTTACAGACAACACAATGGGAACTTGGCACACCACAGGCCTCAACAATCAGCAAACCTCATTCAGGTCAAAACGCCTGGATGACAAACCTCAATGGAAACTATGCCAATGACATATATACGGATTACCTTTATACACCACGATTTGCGTTTTCAGGGCATCAACCGGACTCCCTTGTCTTTTGGCATCATTTCGATACGGAATCAAAAGATGGAGGATATATTCAATATCAAAACCATAACGGAAGCTGGAGTAATCTTGGGAATGTAAATGATACATCCGCTATCAACTGGTATAATGACACATTATCACTGGGTGTTGAAGGATTCTCAGGCAACAGCAATGGCTGGACTCGTTCGGCCATCTGTATCGATTCCAATCATATAACCAATATGGCAGCAATCACCCAATTCCGGTTTGTTTTTACTTCAGATGCTAGTGAAAATAACGGAAACGGATGGGCTATTGATGACTTTAATATCAAAGTCCCCAAAACGGATATCGATGCCGGCATTCGTAGCATTGTTAATCCTCAGGACAGCACAGTTACCAGCGACTCCGTAGAGGTAACCGTGGAAATTCAAAATCATGGATACAATACACAAACAAGTATTCCGGTGACCTATCAAATAGGTAACAATACACCGATCACGGAGACGTGGAATGGTAATTTAACTACGAATCAAACAGATACGTTTAGTTTCAACACAAAATACCAGTCACCTTCAAACAATTATACAATAACCGCTGCTACCGAATTATCCAATGATGGCATTCCACAGAATGATGAAGTTCAAAAAACCATTAAAGTGAAACCCGCAGCACAGGATGCCGGAATTGTTGATATTAAGCCAGTTGGCAACTCTTTCGGTACTACTACTCTATATGAAAAAGACGTTAGCGTAAAAGTATTGATTCATAATTATGGATCGCAAAACCTCACGTCTTTTGATGTAGAATACGAACAAAACAACAATACTCCGGTCACGGAAACCTGGACAGGTAATCTTGCCAGCGGCAATACGGTAGAATATACATTTAATCAGGATTTCAATGTGGGAGTTGTGGGTAATTATGAAGTGTGTGCCAGAACATTACTTTCCGGAGATGCCTATACTCAGAATGATGAATATTGCACGCAATGGACCGGTGAAGTTGACAATGCCATTAACTCCAATGAGCTCGATGGTTTTATTCTTCACCAAAATATCCCTAACCCGGCCAGCGGAAAAACTGCTGTAGATTTTGAAGTACCTTACGGAGGTAAAGCACAGTTTGAAGTAGTAGACCTGTTTGGCAGAAAATTATACAGCAATGATCTTTCTGTAGAAGCCGGTAAGCATGATGTTATCCTGAACACCAAAAGCTGGAGTTCCGGTATCTACTATTATAGTGTTACTTTTGACGGATACAAACTTGTGCGCAAGTTGATTGTCTCGCAATAATTCAATTTACACCGAATAACTATAGAAAAAACACCCCGGTTTTGAACAGCCGGGGTGTTTTTTTACTTAAAAAATTATACTAAAATCCATCCTTGTTTTTACATTATGACCTGATAACCTAACACATATAACTTGAATTAAATTTTTCTAAATATCAGAATAAAAGGATGTCTCACGCACTGAATAAAAGCGTACTTTTGCGGCTCATAAATTTAAACACAGAACATGCTAACATTTAATGCATTGGGATTATCGCCCAATTTGCTAAAAGGAATTGAAAAACTGGGATTTAACAAACCTACTCCAATACAGGAAAAAGTAATACCTTCGATCTTCGACTCCTCAACAGATTTAATAGGACTTGCACAAACCGGCACAGGGAAAACTGCCGCTTTCGGACTTCCTATGCTCGATCTTACGGACACTTCAAGTAAAACCGTACAAACACTCATCCTCTCTCCTACGCGGGAGTTATGTGTGCAAATAACCAAAGACCTGGAAACTTATGCTCAATATCTGGACGATATAAACATTGTTTCGGTTTATGGTGGAGCTAACATCGACAATCAAATCCGTTCTTTAAAAAAGGGAGCTCACATTATTGTTGCTACACCCGGCCGGATGATTGATTTACTAAAACGAAAAGCCGCGAACGTGCAGGCTATAAAAACCCTCATTTTAGATGAGGCTGACGAAATGCTGAATATGGGATTCCGTGAAGAGCTGGATGAAATTTTAGAAAAAACTCCTGCTCAAAAACGTACGCTATTATTTTCGGCTACCATGTCAAAAGAGGTATCGCGGATTTCAAAAAATTACCTTCAGAATCCAGAGAAAATTACTATCGGTACGCAAAACGCCGGAGCAGAAAATATCAATCATATTTACTATCAGATACACGCTCGTGATCGTTATATCGCTTTGAAACGTATTGCGGATAATAATCCGGACATATATGGAATTGTCTTTTGCCGCACGCGAATGGAAACAAAAGAGATCGCTGAAAAACTTATTAAAGATGGGTATAATGCCGATGCCATTCATGGAGACCTCTCCCAGGCACAGCGCGATCATGTTATGAAACGTTTCCGCGAACGGTCATTACAAATGCTCGTTGCAACGGATGTGGCTGCACGCGGTATTGATGTAAAAGACATTACCCATGTGATCAACTATAATCTTCCGGATGAACTGGAAATCTACACTCATCGTAGTGGACGTACAGGAAGAGCCGAAAAATCCGGCGTAGCTATTTCCTTAATTAACTTTAAGGAAAAACACAAAATCCAGCAGATTGAAAAGATCATCGGTAAACAGTGTAATAAAATGCCTTTGCCTTCCGGAGAAGAAATTTGTGAGAAACAACTTTTCAATATGTTAGACCGGATGGAAAACGCATCGGTTGATGAGAAGAAGATTGCTCCATTTATGGAAACTGTGAATAAAAAACTGGCATGGATGAGCAAAGAAGAAATCATCAAACACTTTGTTTCCATGGAATTCAATCGCTTCCTGGAATATTATAAAAATGCTCCCGATCTTAACAAAAAAGCTTCTGAAGGAGAAAAATCAAAATTTCAAAAAAACACGGATAAAGGCAGACGCAATATCCAAAGTAACGGGGATTACACTCGTTTCTTCCTTAACGTGGGCAAAAAAGATGGTTTAATGGCCAAGAAAGTAATTGGTCTTGTAAACGATCATACCCGGAACCGGGACATTGCCATTGGAGCTATCGACTTAAAAGACAGCTTTTCCTTTTTTGAAGTAGAATCTACTCATGCAGAAACCGTTAGAAATGCGCTTAATGGCAAAAACTACAATGGTCGTAAAATGTCATTAGAAATAGCAGAAGCCCCGGATCAAAACAAACGAAGAGATCGTGGCGGCAAAGGTAAAAAAAGCAAGAAGTTCAGAAAATAAACAGAACAACTGATTTTTGTTCATCTGAGTTAATCTCAGCAAAACATTAAAACTTAAAAGACAAGGATTTGTGGTTATCAACCATCATAATTCTTGTCTTCTTCGATTCGGAGGGTCTTTTGAACAAGGTATGTATTCCTGTCATGAGACGTTCGGGAAATAAGCTCAGCTAAAAAACCGCCAACAAACAGGATAGTTCCCATTTGCATAGATAAAATTCCCAGATCAAAAAGTGGTCGCTCATTTACTCTGGAAATGCCCATAAATATTTTCTGATAAGCTAAATACAATGCAATTAAAAACCCGATCACAAACAGAACGGTACCAATAGACCCAAAAAGGTGCATCGGACGTTTACCAAAGCGGGAAATAAATGTAATCGACAATAGATCCAGAAATCCGTTAATAAAACGTTCCCAGCCAAATTTTGTCTTGCCATATTTCCGGGCCTGATGTTGGACAACTTTCTCCCCTATTTTCTTAAATCCTGCCCATTTTGCTATTGCCGGTATATAGCGATGCATCTCACCATAAACCTCAATACTTTTAATTACATCTTTTCGATACGCCTTCAGGCCACAGTTAAAATCATGCAAATAAATACCGGTCATTTTTCTTGTTGCCCAGTTGTATAATTTCGTAGGTAAGGTCTTGGTCAATGGATCATAGCGTTTTTTCTTCCATCCGGAAACCAGGTCATATCCTTCCTCCTTAATCATGCGTACAAACTCAGGTATCTCATCCGGATTATCCTGCAAATCCGCATCCATAGTAATAACCACATCACCTTCGGCATAATAAAACCCTTGATTCAATGCTGCAGATTTGCCATAATTGCGTTGGAATTTTATGGCTTTTATATTTGAGTTTTCACGGGATATTTTCTCTATTATACTCCAGGAATTATCCGAACTTCCATCATCAATATAAACAATCTCATAAGATAACTCATTTTCATTTGCCATTCTCACTATCCAATCGTGCAGTTCCGGCAGTGATTCCTCTTCATTCAACAGAGCAATTACAATAGAAATATCCATATACTATAAATTATTGATTAAAAGGTGATGGATTAGCTTCTTCTTTTTTTATAATCAACGCTAGCAACAGCCCACCTATCACACCCCAAAACAAACCACTAAATAACTGACTGATGCTCAACCCCCACCAAGTAAAAGTAAAATTTTCCTGAAAGCTACGCAATGCATCTAATTGCTCCTGATTCATGGATGGAGAGGCTTCCACGGTTTTTTCAAGACTGTATTGTATCATTTCCTGTATAGCCCCGGGATCAATAACAGTATAATGCAACATAGTATAGGCAGTCATGATCAAGCCATAAAACAAGCCTGTCTGAAAGATGACACGAAAAGCTTTCCCATAACTAATAAAGCCCCCCAGGGCATCCTCGCGATATTTAAATCCACTGTAAAATAAGCCTATAAGCACGACCAACCAGCTTAGAATGCCAATTCCTCTTGAGTTCGTCAGATCAAGAACAAAAGAAATAATCAATAAAACTGCAGAAGCTGCAGCAATATATAAACCATAGCGAAAAGCATGGTTGCTCAGGGAAGTTTTTTTATCTGCCATAATTCTTTCTTTTTTGCAAAGATAATCTGAATACTCTACAAAGAAAACAAAAATCAGGGAATTAATGCAGCGTAAACCAGCAATAAAAAATATTTACAAAAAAGTTCATGTCAGGTATTGTATGGTACGGAATAATTTTTACTTTTGCACCTCCAAGGGCAAGTCTTACACGACCAGCTCCTGCTGAACTCCCCCAGGTCCGGAAGGAAGCAAGGGTAGGCGGTTGTAGCGGTGCGATGTAAGTAGCTTGCCCTTCTTTTTTATCCTTCCATGTAAAATCCCATTTAAAAATACTTGAATTTACTTTCCAAATTTTGTATCTTTCGAATTGTTCTTCAAAAAATCGATATTAATTGTAAATCAATACAAATATGGATAAAGTCGCAGTATTAATCAGCAATAAAAAAAATTTCCCGTTCGTCTACTTTTTCTTAAAATTCACTATCTCTTTAACGTTTTTTATAATTCCGGGTCAAACGTAAACAAAATATAACGGCCTGTGTTTTGTTATTATCTTTGCAGATGAATAATTAAATATTTCACAAACCAAACCACTATGATTCGGGCATACCGGCGAAAATTCATACAAACCAAAATGAAAATTCAACATTTGCCTGTAAACCTCATCGTTAAGTAACAGGGTGAATAGTGGCAAAATAATCAAAACATTATCCTATGAAATTTTTCATTGATACAGCAAACATCGAAGAGATCAAAGAAGCAGAAGCTTTGGGCATTTTAGACGGAGTAACAACCAACCCTTCCTTAATGGCCAAAGAAGGTATTACAGGAGAAGACAATGTGAATAAGCATTATCAGGACATCTGCAAAATTGTTGACGGCCATATTAGTGCTGAAGTTATTGCTACGGATTTAGAAGGGATGCTGAAAGAAGGCAAAAAGTTAGCTTCACTGCATTCGAATATTGTAGTAAAAGTGCCGGCAACCGCTAATGGCATCAAGGCCATAAAAAAATTATCAGAACAAGGTATTAAAACCAATTGCACACTGGTTTTTTCAACCGGCCAGGCCATTCTCGCGGCTAAAGCCGGAGCAACATACGTAAGTCCGTTCATCGGCCGTATTGACGATATGAATTATGATGGATTGGAAATTATTGAACAAATGGTTCAGGTATATACCAATTATAACTTTGACACTGAAATTCTCGGAGCATCCATACGAAACGTAAAACACATTATAGAATGTGCTGAAGTTGGTGTGGACGTTGTAACAAGCCCGCTAAAACCATTAAAAGGGCTTTTGAATCATCCTTTAACTGACATCGGACTTGAGAAATTCCTGGCTGACCATAAAAAAGCTCAAAAATAAGTACCAACCATCCCTTTTTCGAGCGAATGTTAAATCTTTAATATATAATAGCCTATGATTTTAAAACTTCATGAACAAAATCCCAGTGAAAGAAAAACCGATATCATTGTGGATATACTGAAAAAGGGAGGCATTATCATTTACCCCACAGACACAATGTACGGTATCGCATGTGATATCTATAATTCAGACGGGCTGGAAAAAATAGCAAGTCTGAAAGGGATTAACAGTAAAGATGCCAAGTTTTCTTTCATCTGCAAGGACATTTCCGATATTGCAGATTATACAAGACCCATCAGCAATCCGGTGTTCAAAATGATGAAAAACGTTTTACCCGGGCCTTATACTTTCCTGCTGACAGCTAACAATAAGGTACCTAAACAAATTCAGGACAAAAAGAAAACCGTTGGTATACGTATCCCGGATAATAATATTGCACGGACTATTGTAGAAAAGCTGGGACACCCGATCATGTCTACTTCTCTTCCGCTCAATGAAGATGAAGAGCAAGAACACTCAACAAATCCGGAACTGATCCATGAAAAATATAACGGTCTTGTTGATGCTGTCGTTGACGGTGGGCCGGGAGAGCTTACCCAATCAACAATCATAGATTGTACCGAAGAAGAAAGTTATGTTATCAGAGAAGGAAAAGGAGAAGTTCAAACATTGCTCAGTAAATAATGTTTTTGATTACGGGCAAAAACCTGATATGTCCGGCGAAAAATTTGATATTTTAATGCAGGAAAATGCCATTAAAATAGAGCGAATTGTTTCCGCCGGACATGTCACTCCGGAAGATAAACCTTATATCCAGGACACCCATGAATGGGTTATCCTGCTCAAAGGACAGGCAGAAATCCAAATTGAAGCGCAAAAGCATTACCTCAATAAAGGGGATTACCTGTTTATCCCGGCAAAAACGGAACACCGGGTTACCTTTACAAGCAAAAATCCGGAATGCGTTTGGCTTGCCATGCATTTCGCCCCAAACAATGAATAATGCAAACTAATTTGCATTTGTGACAGATTTACACTATTTTCGAAAATCAATAGAAAAGATAATCCAATAAAAGACTATACACTATGGAAAACAAAAGATCAAACACAAACGAAACGGACCGTATCCGCTTAAACACAAGCGCAGACGTCAACAAGCGGATTGACAAATCAATCGATGACAATATCCGTTTTTATGCTACTCAATCCAAAGAAAGAATAACCCAACGAATAGAAGAGCTGGATAAGCTCTGGGATGTCGACCGGATCATCCAGGGCGGAGCTGCAGGAACCAGTTTATTTACCCTACTGCTTGGAGCTATTGGCTCTAAAAAATGGTGGCTACTGACGGCTACAAGCCTTGGCTTTTTAGGCAATCATGCTATCAATGGCTGGTCACCGTCTATGTATGCGCTCCGCAGCTTTGGTTGTCGCACACGCCAGGAAATTGAAAGAGAAAAATATGCTCTGAAAGCTTTACGTGGTGATTTTGATAATGAGGAATTTAAAAACTCAACATCAATAGACGAAAGAATTAAAGCCGCTATTGAAGTAACGAAGAAATAAATCAGCACCTGATCACATGAGGTGCCTTTGCTATGTTTTACTGAGTCCGGTATAAAACTTTTACTTATGATTTCCGGTGAAATCTGTTTTAACCTATCACCTTTTTAGCCCTTCCTCTTTTGAGGAATGAAGAAACTGATCGTAGCAATCATTCAAAAACAGAGATTTCATACCGGACTCATTATTAATATTTTTGACCACCATTCATTTATTCAATGAGCAACAAAACAAGTCGTTCAAAGGGAAAAGAAGCAAAAAAACCCTGGCATATTCCATTTAGCGGATGGAAAGAAATTGTAATACGAATAAAAAGAAATATTGCTGCTCATCATGTACGTGTGTTATCAGCCGGAGTTGCCTTTTATTTCTTTTTATCATTGTTTCCTATTTTGGCTGTCTTAGTATCCACTTATGGACTCGTCACGGATATTGGACAGATAGAAAAACAGATTTCTTTAATAACCAACATCTTACCTGAAGATGCCCAGGTTTTATTATTTGATTTTCTGACCAACTTAACTTTGCTTTCAAATGAAGCATTGAGCTGGAGTTTAATTTTAGCTGTGCTAATCACTTTATGGAGTGCAAACAGGGGAACAAAGACACTTTTCGAAAGCATAAATGTCGTTTATAACGAGTCCAATAAACGCAATTTTTTTAAGGACATCGCTCTCTCCCTGGTCTTTACACTTGGAGGAATTGTAGTAACGATCGTTGCATTAATTATGGTTGCCGGTATTCCTGCGTTTGTCAATATCACAGGAATTCAGGGTCCGTTATACTCGGCCATTATCTGGCTTCGCTGGCCATTGATTGGTTTTGTCATCATCTTTGTGCTTTCATTGCTCTATAAAATTGCCCCTGCCCGTAAGAGCCCCAAGTTTTCATGGGTAAGCACAGGAGCCATAATTTCTACCATCTTGTGGATCGCCGGATCGTCTTTATTTTCGCTGTACATTAATAATTTCGGAAATTTTGCCAGCATCTATGGCAGTTTTGCCGCTATCATTATTTTAATGCTATGGTTCTTTCTTACTTCTTTTATCGTTCTTTTGGGAGCTGAGATCAATGCTGCAATGGAACATCATACCTATAGCGACACAACTACAGGCTCAGATAAACCTTTGGGAGAACGTGGAGCTTTTTATGCAGATAATGTAACAGAACATTTACAGCCCGGGCATAAAAAATCACGTCATAATAAGCAGAAAAAATACTTGATGAAACTCGCCCTGGAGAAATCAAAAGAAAATTCAGACGGTAAACAAGGCGGCCCGTTTGGAGCTGTAGTAACCCAAAACGGAGAGGTAATAGCATCGGCCTCCAATCAGGTCATCAAAAAAACAGACCCAACAGCACATGCTGAAATTGAAGCGATACGTAAAGCCTGCCGGCAGCTAAACACAAATGATCTTAGCAACTGTGAAATTTACACTAGTTGTGAGCCTTGTCCAATGTGCCTTAGTGCCCTGTACTGGACTGGAATACAGAAAATCTATTATGCTGCTAACCGGTTTGATGCAAAAGAAGCAGGATTTAGCGATGAAGACATCTATCAGGAGTTATTAAAACCCAAGTCCGAACGCAGTATTCCCCTCATTTCAATAGAAAGACAAGCTGGCAAAGAAGTCTTTGAAGAATGGAGCCGGAACAATCCCTGGGAAAATACAGACATCGACCAATTTGTAAAAAAATAATACACTGACTTGTTCATGACAAAATATACAGCAAACTTTAAAATATGAACTATAATTCACTTAATCAGACAGGAAAAATCACAATGATCTTCCTGCTATTATTACTCTTATTCTATACAAGCTGTCGCGACGAACCCGAAACAAAAACAGTAGAAGTCCACGCTTCAGCTTATAATTCTCATCCTTCGCAAACCAGTTATCAAAATCCTTCAATAGCCGCATGGGGAGATACATTAAAACCCGGAATGAAAGCTATTGCTGTTTCCAGAGATTTGCTGGACTCAGGACTAACGTATAAACAACAGGTAAAAATAAGCGGACTGGAAGGAAAATATACTGTATTGGACAAAATGAACTACCGCTGGGAAAAAAGAATAGATATCTACATGGGAAATAACCGGGATTCAGCAATTGATTGGGGTATTAAAACTGTTGAGATCACATGGGAGGTTTCCGATGAAAATAACAAGCCATAATCCATTAAAAGCCTCAATTTTGAGGCTTTCTAGAGTCTGCTAAAAAAGTCAGTTGGCTGCAAATTACAAGGGAAGCCGACTTAAAGCCTGGCTGGTAGGTGAAGTTAGCCACAATTTATGAACAAATTCCTATGGTTTAGTTCCCTTTATATAAGATTAGCACCCTGCTTCAGCAGGGTGTTTCGAAAAAGTCACAAACATCTCCTTTAGCCCGCTTCAGCGGGCTTTTTCAGGTGCAAGCTAATATATTGGAATTGATTACTTTCTGCCGGCTTTTTGCAAAGATTATAGCTCTTAAAGGATTTCTTCAGTTAACTCCAAAAAGCGTTTATAAGGAATAGCTGACATGCTTTTCGCATTAATCGCTCCATGTTGGTTACTGATCATAGATACTTTGGCAGCCATTTCTGCGTCAGGGGCTTCATAGATATCCATAAAATCGTAATCTCCAAGTAAAGCATAATGTTCTTTAAACTTCACCTGAGGACATTTTTCCTTGACCTTGTCAAGCCATTCACGTCCGTGCTGCTCACGTTTTTGCATCTGCCTGAGTAATTCCGGAGACAGTTTGGTAAGTAAAATATAAGTCTGCATAATTTTTTGATTTTTGGTTTAGCTAAAAATACAAAAAAATAATGCAAAATGCAAATACAAAAGGGCTCCCTGTATAAACACGGGGAGCCCAGGATTATAAAAGTTATTCAGCTTTAAAAAGCTGATATTTCTTTTAATATCTGTTGCGGTTTTTTCAGCAAATCAGGATGTTTATCCACGTGAATCATAGCCGATACAGGCATATCCGTAGCTGTCCACAAAGATTTATTTTCACGGTCCGTATATTTCACAATAAGGATATGACCGATTTTCACGGTCAATTCCGGAATATTTTTCGCACTTTCTTTAAACCTGTTAACTGCTGTTTTAAGGGATAAGTCGGCATTTTCCGGAGCACAAAAAGCTTTTTCCACTTCATTGGTAGCATCATACACCTCGTTCATCGTCATTGGAGTTTTAGACACTCCCATTCTCTGATTTTCCTGTTCCGGTTTTTTATCCGGATGATAAAAGATAAATCCGGCTTCATCCAGAATATTCAGCAACTCATCATGAGCTACTTCGATATCTTTGTTTTTTTCCGTACCGAAATAAGCAAAAACAGGCAAGTGGCGATTCAAAGGCCGTTTTTTGTAATAGGTATTAATCGAATTAAACGAGATATATTCATTGAAGGCATTTTGCAGAATATAGATTTGGTCTTTCAGGTGGCGTATTTCCTTTTGATATTCCTGTGTAGCTTCATTCAGTTTATTTTCATAATACTGATAAAACTGTTTCATGAAATGATTCTTCGGACCGGCAGCCACCAGACGCTTCCCTTCATCGGTATCCGTGAAGTTCTCAAAATTCTGTATAAACTGTTCAGCCAGCGTTTGCGCTTGTTTGTCCCAGGCATCCGGATATTTCCAGGTGTTTCTGGGATTGAGTATCTTAGCGTCAACACCTTCTACATTTTTCGGTATATTCAAACCAAAGATCGGCAATTCTTCATATTGTTCCTCATCAATAGAGCCATTAAGGATTGCTTTAATGATATTTCTTGTAGACGTCAGGTCAATACGATGGCCCACGCCATAAGCACCGCCGGTCCAGCCGGTATTCACCAGATAAGCCGTAGCTCCTTGTTCACGCATTTTACTGGCCAGCTCACGCGCATAAACCGTAGGATGCAAAAGTAAAAAGGCCGCTCCGAAAGCAGACGAAAAAGTAGGCAATGGTTCTTTAATACCCCGCTCAGTGCCTGCCAGTTTTGCCGTATACCCACTCATAAAGTAATATTTCGCCTGATCCTCCGTCAGCCGGGCTACCGGAGGTAAAACCCCAAAAGCATCAGCCGTCAGAAATATGATCTTCTTCGGATGAGGGCCTTTGGAAACAGGCCGAACAATATTTTCAATATGGTAAATCGGATAAGAAACACGGGTATTTTCGGTTTTTGATGAATCGCTAAAATCAATCGCACCGGTATCTTTATCAAACACTACGTTTTCAAGTAATGCATCCCGTTTAATGGCATTATAAATATCGGGTTCTTTTTCTTTACTCAGGTTGATGCATTTGGCATAGCATCCGCCTTCAAAGTTGAATACACCTTCATTATCCCAGCCATGTTCATCATCTCCGATCAGATAACGATCCGGGTCTGCCGACAGGGTTGTCTTTCCTGTTCCGGATAATCCAAAGAAAATGGCTGTATCTCCGTTTTTGCCCATATTGGCGGAACAATGCATTGAAGCGACACCCTTTAATGGCAGAAAATAATTCATAATGGAAAAGAAACCTTTTTTGATTTCCCCGCCATACCATGTTCCACCAACCACAGACATGCGCTCTTTGATATTAAAAGCAACAAATACATCGCTGTTTAATCCGTGTTCTATCCATTTGGGATTTGTAGCCTTACAGGCATGCAGCATAACAAAATCGGGCTCAAAAGTTTTGAGATCATCTTCAGAAGGCCGGATAAACATATTTTTAACAAAATGTGCAACCCAGGCTACTTCGGTAATTACCCGGATACGTATACGTGTACTCTCATTCGCCCCGCAATAAGCATCCATCACATACAGTGTAGACTCACTCAATTGTTCTTTTCCAATATCCTTTAAATCGTTCCATACTTCTTGCGTAATCGGTTTATTATCGGATCCTTTCCGCCGTGGATCTGCCCACCAGATCTTATCTACAGACTCATCTTCCTTAACAATATATTTATCCTTGGGAGAACGGCCGGTAAATATGCCAGTATCTACTGCTACTGCACCTGTATCCGTGACATACCCTTTTTCATATCCCTCCAGATTTTCATCTGTTTCATGCTCAAAAAGCTCTTCATAATCCAGATTATAATAAATCTTCTGAACATCTTTAATCCCATATACACTAAGGTCTGGCACCTTTAGTGAATCCTTATTTGCCATGATTTAATATTTTTGAAATGATTTTTAAAAGAAAAATCAAATGTAGAAAAAAACCTTAAAGTAACCAACGAAATTCAATAAATTTACTGCTGTTAAGAAAATGGACTTGTAAATGTTCAAATATCAGCGGTTGGATATGTTAGCTGTTTTTAGTTTCGTCTGAGTCAGTAAAACCCCTGCAAAGACTACAAATAGCCCAATTATATCTGTTATTTGAAGCGTATCACCAAATGCAATCCACGCCATTAACATAGTCACAGGAGGCCCTAAATAAAACAGGCTGGCTACTCGCGTTGCATCGATTCGTTCAATAAGAAGCCACATTAAGGCGTAAGCTCCCAGGGATACACCAAGAATAAGCCATATCATAGAGTAGATAAACGCAGGATTCCAATCTGTCTGCAAGTTCTCGACAAACATTGCCGGTAGTGCAAATATCAGAACTGTCCCAAGACTTTGATAAAAAAGGGAAAGATCAACCGGCAAACGATGCGAAGTATCTGTAACCTGCATCTTTCTTTGGATCAGACTAGCTGTTGTTATGGCTATTACAGACCCCAGTGGTATTAAGTATCCGAAAATCGATTTTGCATCATCAAAATTAATTCTGGAAAGCACCGTAATGGCAACCCCGGAAAACCCGACGATCAATCCCAGCCATTTGGTTAAGGAAGGCTTCTCTCCTACCACAATACCGGAAAAAGCTCCGGTAGCCAGGGGTTGTAGCGCCACTACCAATGCAACAATCCCTGCAGGAACATTATGATCCAACGCAATAAGAACACAACCCAGCCAAACACCATGGGAAAGAATCCCGATGATCATATGAAGGCCTATTGTAGATAAACCTATTCTACGAAAATGCCTGGTTAACAAAAGGTACAAAAATATTATAATGGTAAGCGCAAGATAGCGCCAAAATAAAAATGTAAAAGGGCTTGCATATGGCAAACCGTATTCAGCCCCAATAAAGCCTGAGTTCCACAACAATACAAATCCAATGATCAATCCGGGGATACTTTTTCTCATAGGTTGTAGTTGTTAAATTTATACCTGGAAAACAACCTATAGCCGGCGGCTTAATTTTCCATTTGCTTCTTACAAATATAATTGTTTCTGAATAACACAGACCAGGGATCAAACAAAATTCTGAGCCAAACATCAGTCAACAAATTCACTACAGTCTTCCGATGGAGTGTGAACCCCTGCTGCTTGCTGATAAACCAGCGTAGCTCCTAAATGGCCGGTATAAATTAAAAAGCCTGATCCTGCAATCGTAAGAACAAGAATTAAAACTTTACCGATTTTTTCGATTTTTTTCAGGAAACCAAAATAATCAAGCAAAATAAGAATTGAAGCAACTGAGAAGAGCCCTGCAACAATGTATGCATTTGTTTCGTGGGTTTCAAGAACCGTTGGATCACAAATCTGACGGGAAACGACGGAATCGGCGAGATTGCCCGTATAAATGGCAATCCAGGCTCCAAGAGCACCTATTAAGAACAGGATTTTGCTTGTATTTTCCCAGAATGTTTTCTTGGTTACAAAACCTACAAGAAAAAACACGGTAGCTAAAACCAATATAGCCAAAGGAAAATGAACGGAGATAGGATGGAAAATCTCCGTTCTCCAGAATTCAGGCAGTCCATTCATGTCATTCTAAAATTTCTACCGCTAACGGATCTAATCTTTTACCAACCTTTTTTACTTCAACTTTCACTTTTTGGCCTTTAGAGAGTTCAGAAAATTCAACATCATTTCCATTTTTTGTTAATGTCGTCTCATCGGTAAAATACAGTTCAAGCTCTTTTTCCTGATCAATTGTTACATAGATTTCTGTCTCTTCCGGTTTCACTTTCTTTATTTCTCCGGTATAAGTCCCTGAGTCAACAACATCAGTATTTCCGCCGCAAGAAGAAAGCAAAACGAATGCGGAGAAAACGGACACGATTAAAGATTTCATTTTCATAAGTTTAAATTTTTCAAAATATTGATAATGTGATTATTATGTTTTCTTGCTTTTATCTCTTACTGTCATTTGCTTCGCGTCATCT
>JBNJGZ010000025.1:0-22024 GCA_051748065.1 Bacteroidota bacterium | reverse complement strand
TTAAACTTAATCAAATAGATCAGTAAAATAAAGTGTTAATGACTACCAAGATTATTAAAGTCCATAGTTTCTTCAATATCCCAATTGGCACGCACATTGAAATTTTTATGGAAAAACAAACTTTTTTCCGGTTGAAGGCCTTCTAAATAAATTCCTGTATCCCACTGCCCATTATTATTCCGGTCTTCAATTATTCTTATGCGATAACTCTTAGGAGGTAAATTGTTGAAGTTTATGGTTTTTGGGTTTTTTTCCTGAATTTCCCGCAGGACATTTTGTTTTGCGTCTGTTAGTTGAAAAATATAATTTGTATTAGGCTTTATGTTTTCCAGATGAAAAATTATATTCCCGTAATTTTCAATGGATTTTATTTGAAAGTCATAAGTTATCGTGTCATTCTGAAAATCATTTTTAAGAGTAAAAGCTCCGGGATATAAATTGATAGTATATTTTTTCTCAGAATCCCATTTGTAGGAAGCGCTGAGTTTGGTCTTAAAAGTCGAATCTTCATATCCGAACTTCAGCGGGATGGTATCTCTAAGACTGTCTTGTTTTTCCATAAGATAAATCTGTTTCTCCAGAAAATTGTCAAAAGGAATTTCAGACGAGAATGTTATATCCTGATAGAAAGGCAATGAACCATCCGCTACATTTGATTTGATCAATGTTTTATTATCTGGTTTTTGGGCTGGCTTTAGCCAAATGCTGTCACTCCAGGAATAATAGTCGTCTGATAATACAAAAAATAAGCTATCTGTAACGGATTCATTAAAATATAATGTTAAAGTATCGCCATCAGAATTAAATTTCTCTTTAAAGTTAGTGATATTTTGCGGTTGAATAGCTAATTCTTGAACGGGATATTTAAAGACAAACTGATATGCAAAAGGATTTAAAGCGTTGGCTTCCGTAAGTCTTTGATTCGTATCAACTTCGTCAAAAAACTGTAGGTGTATACTTTTGGGTTGTAGTTCCCTGCGAATAGAATCGATATTGATGGAGTCGCGTAATACGGAATCATTCCTTATCGAGTCGGGTAAATTTACGGGGCTGAATGGTTCTACCAAAGTATCGGAAAAGGCTATTGCTTCACTTTTCGGATCGTAAAGATAATTTTTGTTCTGGTCATCCAATCCGAATATCTTATAGCTTCCGGGGGCAAGGTTTTCCAATTGAAAATACCCGTTTTCATCTGTTTTGGCAATGTAATAAGGCATCTGTTTCATCGGGATTGAATCCGCGGTTTCTTTATACAGCATAATAATCCATCCGGCTTCTGTTTCTTCAGATAGAGCTCTTTGAGCCTGTCCTTTAAGTTGGAGGGAGTCCAGATAAGGGCCTGTTGAAAAAGTATAGGTATAATTATCGATTTCATTTCCCTCGTTTAAGTCTTTAATAGAATTGCCAAAGTAGATGTTATACGTTGTGTTGGATCGTAAATTTTCCGGAATATCAAACAGCAGGGACTTGCCGCGTAGTTGAAACATCGGTTTATCTTTAACCGGAGGAGATATCAAGACCTGATTTTGCACATCGGATAAAGTGACAAACTCATTAAATGTAATTTCTACCTGGCCGGGTTCAATATTTGCTGTTTTATTTGGCGGATTGGTTTCAACCACCTCTGGCGGATCCTCATCCCGCGGTCCGCCTTGCGGTGGCACCATCGTAGCACAAGCACTGACGATGAGAGCAAGAAATAATAATTCTATGATTTGTTTTGTAGGTTTATTCATGGAATGATTTTCTTATCGTACAAATATGGCAAATTTTAAATTGCCAGTCTGAATTATTCCGGAGAAAAACTTTTATTTGCATCTGAATGTTTAATTAACTAAAATGTCTGTAATATTCAAGTATTCATAAAAAACAAAACCATAGGCTTAACGGAATGCACAGGCCTCACTGGATAAAGAAACAAATATAGTTTTTTATTTTTTATGAAAAAAAGCAGCAAAACATATCTTTAATTTAATCAAATATAGAAATGAACGTATTAACCTCACAAACAATTCTTTTATTAACGATAAAAGCAAAATTTAATTACAGGACGAAAGCACAGAAAATCCTATTTTTAATTATTGGATTTTTTATACTTGTAAATTCTGCAGAAGCACAAGATATCAAGAAACAAATTAAGCAAAACCATGGAAAAAAAGCTTGTGCTCATACCCGGATTCAACATCAATCCATGGAAAAGAATGTAAAAGCTACCGGCTGGAGTGCCTATGATCTGATTTATCACAGGATCAACTGGAATATAGACCCGGCTGTGAAAGCCATATCAGGTTCTGTATTTTCCATTTTTGAAGCCAAACAGCAGTTGGATACGTTAACATTTGATTTGCATGATAATATGACTGTGGACTCTGTTGTTTATCAACAAAGTGCAATCAATTATACGCATCAGAATGACAAGCTTTTCATTCAGATGCCGCAAACCATTGCCCAGGGCCAAAAAGATTCCGTGACGGTTTATTATTATGGGTCACCCGGCGGAAACGGTTTCGGTTCTTTTATGCAATCCACACATGATAATATACCAATAATCTGGACACTTTCTGAGCCTTATGGAGCTAGTGAATGGTGGCCCTGTAAAAATACGCTTAAGGATAAAATTGATTCTATGGATGTCTTCGTCCATACACAAGCTCAGTACAAAGTTGCTTCCAATGGTATTCTCGTTGATGAGACGGTAAACGGTCAGCAAAAAACGGTACACTGGAAACATCGTTATCCGATTACACCCTACCTGGTAGCTTTAGCCGTTACAGAATATGCTGAGTTTGCTGACTATGCTATGCTTAACAGCGGCGATTCTATAAAAATTCTGAATTATGTTTATCCTGAAGATTCAGCGGTCATTCGCCCACAGGCAGCGGCTACCGTTGATGTTATGGAGCTTTTCAATGACTTGTTTATGGATTATCCTTTTCCGGAGGAAAAATATGGACATGCCCAGTTTGGCTGGGGCGGAGGTATGGAGCACCAAACAATGAGCTTTATGGGAACCTTTAATTTTGGTATTGTTGCTCATGAATTGGCACACCAGTGGTTTGGAAATATGGTTACACTGGATAACTGGCCGGATATTTGGCTGAATGAAGGCTTTGCTACATATCTTACCGGATTATCATACGAGCATATGTTTAATGGCAAGTATTGGGATATCTGGAAAGAAAATCAGATCGATCAGATTACAAGCAAACCCGGTGGCTCGGTCTATTGCGATGATACTACGGATGTTAGCCGCATCTTTGACAGCCGCTTATCTTATGCAAAAGGAGCAATGGTATTACATATGCTTCGTTGGAAAATCGGAGATACGGCATTTTATAATGGAGTTCGCAATTATTTGAATGATCCCTTATTAGCTTATGATTATGCCACTACAGCCGATTTGAAATATCATTTGGAGCAGAGTAGCGGAGCAAATCTGGATGAGTTCTTGAATGATTGGTTTTACGGGGAAGGGTATCCTTCCTATTCGATAACCTGGAATCAGAATTCTGCTAATGAAATGGTTTTAAAGGTAGACCAAACGACCTCTCATTCTTCGGTAAGCTTTTTTGAAATGCCCGTTCAAATCAAAATGAAAAATAGTTCACAGGATACATTGGTTCGATTGGATCATACGCATGACGGACAAACTTTTACCGTGAATCCCGGCTTTACTGTGGACTCTGTGTTTTTTGACCCTAACAATTGGATTGTTTCTGCCAATGATCAGGTTATGGTTGGTGTTGAAAATCCTAAGGAGAATAATATTCGTGTTTATCCTAATCCGGCTCAAAATATGGTAAATATTGAAGGGCAAAGTGAAATTCTGAAAGTAGAAGTTTTTAGGGAAGATGGAATTAAAATGGATGAGGTAAACCCCCAGAGAAATAGCTACCGTTACAATATCAATGAGTTTGCAAAAGGGGTTTACTTTTTCCGCATTACATTTTCAAAAGGAGTTATCTCGCGCAAAATCGTAAAGTTATAAAACAGACTTTTTTAATGGAATGATGGCTCATAAAAATGGTTTATTCAATCACAATTTGCCGGGTTCTTATTTTCTCATCATATTGTAAGCGGATCAGGTAAATGCCGGGCGATTGCTGTGAAAGATCAAACCGGATTTGGTCTTTTCTTATTCCATTTTTAGTCGCTATCAGCTTTCCTTTAGTATCGTAGATAGTCATGTTGATCTCACTATCAACTTTTCCGGGGATTTCAACGGTGAATTTTCCGTCCGAAGGAGAAGGATAAACGTGAAAATCATTTTTCTGCTCTTCTTTATCTTCTGTTGACGTAATAATGGCATCAAGAGTTGAACGCCCCTTACATCCGTTATAAGTAATTTCTAATAGTGTAGTATAGGTCCCGGGAGAATTGTATGTTACCAAAACGGATTTATCTTTACTGGAAGAAGGGGTTGCAGCTGAATCGAAATACCATTGCGTGTCTGCATTTGCCCATTCCGCATGAGCTGTAAATGAATTATCGGTAAAAAGAATTTCATCCGACTCAATCCATTCATATCCTATAACAGGTTTGGGTATAGGATTAACGGTTACGCACACCGTGTCGCTGGCGGAATTTATCGTATCGGAAATGGTAACAATAAAACACGTATCATAGGGTTCGGTTCCTGTTTCCGGTAATTCGACAGGGGAAGGATTCAATACCTTGGGGCCATGCTCCCATTCTACATTTAAACCTCCGAATGGAAGCTCTATATTGGGTTCATCTATTCCCCAGGTATCGTTTCCTTGTCCATCATGAAATAACTGTACAAAACGGAATTTGGTATGGGGCGAAACAGCTCCATCAGGAATTTTATTTTCATATTTGTTCCAGTAATAAAGTTCACTGTTTTGCTGGTTTCCCGGATTGTAGTGTGGTTGCCAATATGATCCTGTTCCCGGCGTTGTTGTCGTAAATGGTGGATTTGAGTCCATGTTACCTACAGGCTCTTCGTTGGGTCCCGGGAAATTATGCCAGGTAGCTCCGCTATCCACAGAATATTGCAATGCGACTCCTTCATTAGGAGCATCCGGTGCATTACATGTTCCTGTATCCTGTTGCCGTCCGTATCGCATATACCATTCGATTACTCCTCCTTCCAAAAAAACATTGACATAATCAGTAGTAAGGACTTTCGGATTCTGGTTTCTTGATCCCATCCACAAATGATATCCAGAAGCTCCTGGCCCGCATGGATTATTAAAAGAAACATCTACGTTAATTGTTTGCCAGGTTATATTTGTATTCAAGTAGGAACAGCCTCCAGTTGCTGCTAAGGTAACCTGGTCACCTGCACAAACTTCCTTGGGATATGCATTGGCTGTAATCTGGCATTGAGCCATGGAAGATTGGCTGATGAATGCCAATAGAATAGTAAAAATGAAACTGAAGTAAATACGTATCATAGCCTAAAAAATTTGTTTTATATATAGTTAGACTACTACTGGATATTAAAGTTTAATATCCAAAGATTATTCCGGGTTAATTCTCCGGTCGGCGGCTAAGAAATTTTTTGAAATGTGACGGACCGGAAATAATGAAGTAAGCCAGCCTATGAGCATTACAACGCCAAATACAGCCATAAAGTCCATTAACTTTACTTTTACGGGGTATGCATCTACGATGAAGGAACCACTACCACCCATAGCTATTAATCCAAATTGCTGTTGTAAAAAGGCAATTAATCCACCCAGAACGATACCGATAATTGCCCCGATAAATGTAATAAGCATTCCTTCATAAAGGAAAATGCGTCTGATTAACTTTTGATTTGCTCCCATGCTGTATAATATCGCAATATCTTTATTCTTGTCCAATATGACCAGGGTTATGGAACCAATAATATTAAAAGTGGCAATAATCAATATAAGGCTTAATATCAAAAAAGTAATCCATTTTTCACTGCTGAGGATTTTATAAAGTGTTTGCTGTTGTTCTATGCGGTTGCGGATTTCAAAATCAGGCCCTAAAACAGACTTTAGCTGTGCTGCTACAGTTTCGCTCTTTGCATTATCGGCAATTTTGATTTCCAGAGCGGAAACTTCATCTTTATAATCGTATAGGTCTCTGGCAATTTCCAGGGGCAAAAGAATATAGTTTTCATCAATTTTGGATTCTACACCGAAAACACCTGCCGGATACACATTTTGTTGGTTAAAGGCAGACATGGGATTAACAGAAGAAGGTTCGGTATTACGCCTGGGGACATATATGGAAAGCGGCGTATTTATATTATTCAAACGAATACCTAGATAATAAGCAACTCCCTGGCCGATAATGCCATAGTTAGTGCTTCCTTGTTTGATCTTTATGTTTCCTTCAAGCATTAAACTATCCAAAGGGGTCATTTCTAAAAAGGTGCTGTCAACTCCTTTTATTGTACCTACATGTTGCTGGTTTTCGTAACGAAATAAAGCATTGTCTTCTATAACTTTGCTGTAGTGGACGATCCCCGGAATATTATTAATCTCATCTACCGGCATATCGTCCATGTGGAAAACTTTTCCTTCCCGGGTTGTTATTTTTAAATCCGGATTAAACGCATTAACAAGCGATAAAATAAGGTCTTCGAAGCCATTGAATACGGATAAAACCACGATAAGTGCCATTGAACCAACAGCTACGCCACTGATGGAAATACCGGAGATAATATTAATTACATTCCGGAAATTTCGTGAAAAAAAGTAACGACGTGCTATGTAAAGAGCTGTGTTCAACAGTTATTCCGTTTTCCATGCTTTAACAATAAGACCTGTGCCACTCGAATGTTGTTTGTTAACATCCCGGCGGTTTAAACAGCAGGCTATGGGAAAAGCCAGTAAATAATAAAATGGGATCAAAATGAAAAATAGTTTAGAGACATTCAATAACTTGATAGGATATTTCATGGATAAGCGCCAGGATATTTGCCCCGGTTTGCCATAAGAATAGCGGGCTTCTGTTTTCTGAAAACCGGCAGTTTTTAGTTTCTCCTGAATATCTTCAATATTATATCCGTCTCTTACATGTTCTTCAATAAAGGACTCATCATCATGCTCATGTACATCTGATCCTCCCTGGTCTGATGGTGTGGAGATTAAAACCATGCCACCGGGCTTCATGGAACGGTAGAAATTTTTGAAAACGTCTACGTCTTCCAGGATATGTTCCATTACATCTACAGAAAGGACCAGGTCGAAATGGTTGTCTTTATAAAATGTAGTAAGATCATCCACATGAAAGGAGACATTGGGATAGCCAATCTTTTTGAAAAACTGATTGCAATCTTCAACCTGCTCTTCTTTTACATCAATGCCTTCAATCGTCCACTTGGGATTCATACGGATGAGCGCGTAATCATACTGTCCGAATCCGGAACCTGCATCGAGGATTTGAACGTCATCTCCTTTGTCTTTTTTCCACTCCCGCAATTCTTTTTTTACATGCCAGGTGCGTAATAACAGCCAGTCTAACATGCGATAAAAAATTTTACGCATAGCTGGTGTCCGGTTGAAAAAACTACCCAGTACTTTTTTTATGGGGTCGTATTGCATATCTTGAAAATTTAAATTATTCCTTTAAAAGGTCGTCAATTCGTTCAATTTGATCGAGAGCATCATCCAGATAAAATTTTAGTTCAGGAATTTTCCGGACTTGCTTTCCGATTTTATTTCCTAATAACCCGCGAATTTCCGAATTGTTTTCCTCTATACTTGCAAATAGCTTATTTTTATCTTCTGTAGCAAACAGACTGACATAAATCTTGGCCAAACCAAGGTCTTTGGTTACATGTACATGAGTAACGGTAATCATTGCTCCTCCAAAAAGATGGCGGGTTTCCATTTGAAAAACCTCTCCTAATGTTCGCTGAATCAATCGTGAAATCTTTTCCTGTCGTTTTGTATCCATAACAATTGCAAAATTAAGATTTTTACTGATTAAAGCAGCATAAGTCTGTGGTTTTTCAATTTCTTTATTGCGAATATTAAAGACGAGCTTTGAAAAGTTATCAACGTGTAAATGAAAATACTAACAATAAGGTTCATAATGCTTGTTTGACAAGGGTTATGGCGATGGGTTATGTGGTCTTCTAAATTGTGAACATAAAAAATTTATTGTTTTTTATGTTCCAATATCCTTGATTGAAGGCATGTTTAGCCTATGCCAAATTATCCTATATTAAGTTGATAATTAAAAATATATTGACGGATGAAAGTTCTTTTGAGTTTTGGTTAAACTGAGTGAAAATAAACAAAAAAATGAAGCCTGAAATTAATTTTAAAAACATGCTATAATTTAGTAAAATACAGATGATTAATCAAAAATTGAAAGGCTAAGAGATCAGATTATCAGCACCTAACGTACTAATAATTCACTTGAGTACGTTAGCTGCTCAACAACAGGAATTCTATGTATAAAGTTAATAATTTACAAGTAAATGTTAATAATTATCATTTGGAAAAAGGCTTTTCTGAGTTACTTTTATAACATCAAAAATAGACTACCTGTGCAGATATATTTATCTGTAGATAAGGATAATATTCACTTCTTAAAAAATATTTGGTATGAATAAAGATTTATTCTCGAACATTAAGACGTTAGGCTTATCAGAAGAAAAAACGAAACAAAGCGAAGAGAAAGAGAAATCTTTTTATGGAAAAATAAAAGAAGCACGTGAAAAGTCGCTTGAAGAAAAAAAATACGATAAGATGGAAAAAGAGAACGATCAAAAGGAAGCAATAGTGTCATCGAAAAGCAAAGAAAAAAATCAGATTAATAAACGCCGGACATATACTTATGAGGAGGCGTTAGAAAAGTCTACCGAATATTTTGGAGGTGATAGTCTGGCAGCAAGCGTATGGTTGAATAAATATGCCCTGAAAGATAGTGATGGCTTTATTTATGAACAAACTCCTGATGATATGCACAGGAGAATTGCCGGTGAAATTGCACGAGTCGAACAAAAATATAATAATCCGTTACCAGAAGAAGATATTTATGAAGCTTTGCGTGAGTTTAAGCGCATAATTCCACAGGGCAGTCCGATGGCAGGAATTGGAAATAACTTTCAGGTAGCTTCATTGTCCAATTGTTTTGTTATCGGAGATAGCGCCGGGGCTGATTCTTACGGTGCAATTATGAAAGTCGATCAGGAACAGGTTCAGCTTATGAAACGCCGTGGTGGTGTAGGCCATGACCTTTCAGGTATACGACCTTCCGGAAGTCCTGTGAAAAACAGTGCGTTGACATCCACAGGGATAGTCCCCTTTATGGAACGATATTCAAACTCTACACGCGAAGTAGCGCAGGATGGAAGAAGAGGAGCTTTGATGTTGAGTATTTCTATTAAACACCCGGATGCAGAAAATTTTATTGATGCCAAAATGGACACCAGTAAGATTACCGGAGCCAATGTTTCTGTTAAGCTTACCGATGATTTTATGCGGGCTGTTATTAATAAGGAAAAATTTGTTCAAAAATTTCCTGTTGACGCCGAAAAACCATTATATGAGAAAGAAGTGGATGCCGGTAAATTATGGAAAAAGGTAGTGCATAATGCCTGGCGCTCTGCCGAACCCGGAATACTGTTCTGGGATACCGTAATCCGGGAGTCTTTACCTGATCGTTATCAGGATTATGGGTTTAAAACTGTTTCTACTAATCCGTGTGGTGAAATTCCGCTCTGTCCTTATGATAGTTGCCGTTTGCTGGCCATCAATTTATATGGTTATGTGGAAAATCCTTTTCAGGATAACGCTTCCTTTAACTGGCCGATGTTTAAAAAAGATGTGCATCTGGCACAGCGTATGATGGATGACATTATTGACCTGGAGCTGGAAAAAATTGATGGGATCATTGATAAGATAAACCGTGATCCGGAAAATGAAGATATTAAGCGGGTAGAACGTGACCTGTGGCTCAACATTAAAAGTAAAGCCATGGAAGGAAGACGTACCGGGATCGGGATAACAGCAGAAGGCGACATGTTAGCCGGATTAGGCTACCAATATGGAACTTCTGAAGCTACGGATTTTTCTGTGGAATTGCATCGTAATCTGGCTATTGAAGCATATCGTTCTTCCGTAAATCTGGCTAAAGAACGTCGTCCGTTTCCAATATTCGAATTTGATCGTGAAGTCGATAACCCGCTAATCCAGCGTATTCAGGAACATGCTCCTGAGGTTATTGAAGATATGAAAAAATACGGCCGTCGCAACATTGCTCTTTTGACAATAGCTCCAACAGGTTCTGTAAGTATGATGAGCCAGACAACTTCCGGAATAGAACCGGCTTATCTTGTGACTTATAAACGTCGCCGGAAAATTAATCCCAGCGATAAAAATGCCAAAGTGAACTTTGTTGATGAAGTAGGGGATAGCTGGCAGGAATATACCGTTTTTCATCATAAATTTGAGGATTGGCTTAAAGCAAAAGGATATGATATTGATGAAGTAAGGGAATTCAGTAATAAGGAACTGGATGAGTTAGTCCAAAAATCTCCTTATCATGAAGCTACGGCCAATGACGTGAACTGGGTGGAAAAGGTTAAAATGCAAGGCGCGGTTCAGCAATGGGTAGACCATTCCATTAGTGTTACCGTAAATGTGCCGGAGAAAACAACAGAAGAATTGATCAGTCAGATTTATGAGACAGCTTGGAAAAGCGGATGTAAAGGTATGACAGTATACCGGGACGGATCCCGTTCAGGGGTGTTGGTTTCTGATGATAGTAAGAAAAAGAATGAAAATGAATTTGTAGAAACAAAAGCACCTAAGCGACCGAAAAAGTTAGAGGCGGAAGTTGTTCGTTTTCAGAATGATTACGAAAAATGGGTTGCTGTTGTGGGATTATACAAAGGCCGTCCCTATGAAATTTTTACTGGTAAATCGGAAGGTTTTTGGCTGCCGCCCTTGGTTAACAAAGGTTATGTTATTAAAAACCGACTCCCCGATGGTGGTAAACGCTATGATTTTCAATTCGAGGATAAAGATGGTTACAAGGTTACCATCGAAGGGTTATCAAGATCTTTTGAAAAGGAATACTGGAACTATGCCAAGCTGATTTCCGGAATGTTGAGACATGGTATGCCATTGCATTCTGCTGTTAATCTTATTGGTAATCTGAACTTCCAAAAAGATACCATAAATACATGGAAAGTTGGTGTGGAACGAGCGTTAAAGAAATTTATCCCTGACGGGACAAAAGTAGAAGGAAAGCAATGCCCGGAATGCGGCGATACGGAAGGGCTTGTTTATAAAGAAGGATGTCTGACCTGTAAAAGCTGTGGCTACTCCAAATGTGGGTAGACAACAAGGTTCAGGTAGATAAAAAAACGCCATCCTCTGAGGGTGGCGTTTTTTTGTCTTTAATAAAAAGAATTATCTTTCAATCTTTACATTTAATGCAATTGGGCCTTTTTCCCCTTTGCCGATCTCAAACAACACTTTATTTCCCTCGGCGAGAGGTTCTTCAGCATTGCTGATATGAACGAAGATACTTTGTTTGGTCTGGCTGTCGCTGATAAAACCAAAGCCTTTTTCTTCATTGAAAAATGTTATGGTTCCTGAGTGTTGTCCGGCATTCTCATCCGGACTATCATCTTTAGTAGCACTGAGTTCAATGTCTTCAGCCTGAATTTCCTCTTTTTCCTCAGGATCGGGAGGAGTTTCGGTTATGTTACCATATTCATCGACATAAGCGATCATGTCGTCGAAGCTGTTTTTTTCTTCTGTAGTTTCTTTGCGCTCCAGCTTCTTTTTTTCTTTGTCTTTACGCTTTTTGTCCTTTTTTTTTCTGACTTCTTTTTTGTTAAAAGATTCTTGTGATCGGCCCATAAAATGTTTTTATTTCAAAAATGATTTTTTTGCTTGTTGATATTCTTTTTTAATGTCTTCAAATACTTGTTGTACCTTGGAAATTTTGGTAACTTGTGCCACATTGCTGCCGGTGAAGGCAAAACCTGTGGAAAGATTTCCGTTATAAGCAGATATCAGCGCATCTGCAATGCAAAACAAGGTCGTTTTGGGATTACAGGTTTTAATACAGTGATGTCTGCAAATTGCCGGTCTCCTGTCGCCATTCATGGCGTCTTTCAGAAACTGGTTAAAAATTGTCCTGCCCGGCATGCCAACAGGGCTTTTTATAATCTCTACGTCTTCTGCTTTAGCCTGAACAAAAGCTTCCTTGAAAATTTCGGAGGCATCGCACTCTTCTGTGGCTACGAAACGTGTTCCCAATTGTGCGGCGGATACACCTTTATTTAAATAATGATAGATATCCGCTCCTGAATAAATACCGCCTGCGGCGATTATGGGAACTTTTCTGTTGTGTTTTTGTTCCAGGTTTTTTGATACCTCTAAAACGTCATCAACCAGATGATCCAGATCATTATTCTTATTCTCGATCATATTGTTTTTGAATCCTAAATGGCCTCCGGCTTTTGGTCCTTCGATGACAAAAGCATCGGGCAGATAATTGTAATTGTTTAGCCATTTTTCACTGATGATAGATGCAGCCCTCGCTGATGATACAATTGGGACTAATTTTGTTTTATCCCCTTTATTGAGGTATTTGGGTAAATCCAGGGGTAAACCTGCACCGGAGAAGATAATATCAATACCTTCTTCAATGGACGTTTTGACCATGTCCTGGAAATTGGTAATTACAGTCATTATATTTACGCCTAAAACTCCGGAGCTCATGCTTCGGGCTTTTCGGATTTCATCGCGTAAAGTCTGGATGTTATTTTTTTTATAATTGCTTGAACCTGTAGTGTTTGTTAAACCTATAGCTACGGAGGAAATGATACCGATTCCACCCATATTAGCAACTGCTGATGCTAAACCGGATAAGGAAATACCGACCCCCATTCCGCCCTGTACAATTGGTAAAGGAACTTTAAGGTCGTTTATGTGAAATGATTTCAGCATTCGTTTGTAAATAATCGATTTTTTAAAAGGAGGGATAACCTTTACGGGAACCCCTCATCTTTTAATGTTAAATAGTTTGTTCTTGTGTGTAGAGTTCTTTTTTTCGAGATCAATTTTGCAAAAATCTGTTAACAGGTATCACAATATAGCCACAAAACTAATGGGATACAGTTGATCTCGTTAAGTGATTCGATTTAAGTTAACTACGGAAGTTGTCCTTTTTAGGTCGTGCTTCGTTGACGACCATTTCGCGGTTTTCGAGCGTTGCTCCACTTAAGCCTTTTATAGCTTTTTCCGCTTCTTCCTTGTTGTCCATTTCAACAAAACCAAAACCTTTGCTTCGGCCGCTGAACTTGTCCATAATTACTTTTGCGGAACTTACTGTTCCATACTCGCTGAAGATTCCTTCCAGATCTTGATCATCAACACTGTAATCAAGATTTCCTACATAAATGTTCATTTAAAAAATGTTTGTGTGTTTTGCTTTAAAGGCGTTGCCTGAAATTGGAAAAAACAAATGTGTTTCTGGTAATAAGAAAAGAGGTGTTTTGACGTAAATAAAGGATAGTGCCTCATGTAAGCTTAAAAAAATTAATTATTATTACCTCAGCCTAAAATATTTTTGTTTAAGATATTTTATCAAACTGAAATAAAATCGTTGGCAAAGATAATTGTTTATTCACAAACTAAAACAAATTATTAAATTAAATGTTTACAAATAGTATTAATAACCTAAAAAACAGCCACATAGGAAGCGTGTAATTTTAGCTGGAAGCGGGAATTTTTTTGTGGTAATTGATGCAGTGGCCGCCAGAAATTTTATAATGTACTAATAAACAGTTTAGAATTTCATTTTGTGGTAATCATTTTTATCAAATATAACCTGATCTTTAAGCTGTTTGATTTTAATAGCAAGACGGATAAAAATATTTAGTTTTTTTCTTCGAAAATATTCCATTGCCGGTTTATACCCATTAGTAGCATCCGCAAGCCTGGCTAATGTGTTAAATTTATACACAGCCAACCATTTTCGTGCTTCGTCGTCGTCATACACGGCATAATGGAAAGCCACAAAATGTTGAAACTTGTTGTTTTGCAACCACTCCATAGCTTCATGAGACCCTCTCAGGCAAAATGCCAGAGCGGCTAACTCCGGATAACCATTATTTAATAACCATTGGTGAATTTTGTCGTTCTGGTCTATGGCTTCACCAAATGCGACTAATATTTTCGGTGGATATTCTGTCATATTATTACAACGATAGAATCAGGTACTTTCTGATATGGCATCAATTTTTTTTGCTAAAGCCCTGTCTTTATCAGTTACGACATCTCCCGCATCATGACTGGTTAAATGAATTTCTACTTTGTTATATACATTACACCAATTTGGATGGTGTTGCATTTTTTCTGCTTCCAAAGCTACACGACTTATGAAACCAAATGCCTCAACGAAATCTTTAAATTCGAATGACTTGACGAGTTCATTGTTTTGTTCTTTCCACATAATTGTACGTTTTTGTTTTCTAAATCAACACGTCAACTTGCCTAATTGTTTTCTGTTCGTGCATGTCAGGAATAAGAATGTGCTTCAATACCTAAATGCCGGACTGAATCGGCTATTTGTTCCAAATCGTCATATTGAACCTTCTCAATCGTATGATTCGGAGTCGCCCGGTCAATAGAGTATAGTAGCACTCTTTTTGGATTGATGGCTTTTATATGTGCCAGCCATTTTTTAACTTCTTCTTCCATGGTATTATCAATATGCTGGCCATGATGTTTTCCACGCAGGAACATCGACTGAATGGAAAGGTTCCCGTTAAATTTTTTCAGGTTTTCTACAATATCTTCAATGTGTATATTATCAACGGGTTGATTAATAAGCCTGAACAGATAATTTGAACCGGCATCCAATTTCATGATGTTATTTTCAATATTCATTAATGTTTCAAAAACGGATTTATCAGCTAATGTTGTCGAATTGGAAAGTACTGTAATTTTTGTGTCTGGGACATATTGATCCCTGATGTTTTTTATATCTTCAACGATATTACTGAATTCGGGATGCATAGTAGGTTCTCCGTTACCGGAAAAAGTTATATTATCCGGGATCATGTGACGTTCTTTTAAATCAATCAGTCGTTCTTTTAAAGACTGATATATATCATACCGGCTGTGAAACTGTTCTTGAGAATTCCCATTGGGAAAGTCGCTATTCCAGCCTACTTCACAATAAATGCAATCAAAAGAGCAAACTTTGGAGTTTTCGGGCAAAACATTGATACCTAAAGAGATGCCAAATCTCCGGCTGTTTACAGGCCCGTATACAATGCTGTCATATAATATTCCAGGCATAGATTAAGTTTTTTTCAGAACAAATTAAAAATCTAAATGTTTAAAATATATAAAAATATATTAAACAAAAAGTTGAGTTATGAGATTAATTTTTGAAAGCACAAAAGTATTGTTATTTTTGGAACGATTTATATGAGTCAATTAGATGAAATAAAGAAACCAATTGCAGAGGATTTTTCCGCATTTGAGAAGGAATTCAAGGGTTTGTTGAAGTCACCGGTTCCACTTTTAAATGTGGTTCTTCGTTATTTGGTTCGCCAAAAAGGTAAGCAAATGCGCCCGTTGTTTGTTTTCCTTTCGGCTGAAGTTTGCGGGGGAATAACGCAACGGTCTTATCATGCCGCTTCTATGATTGAATTGATGCATACGGCAACTTTGGTTCATGATGATGTCGTGGATGATTCTTATGAACGTCGAGGTTTCTTTTCTATAAATGCATTATGGAAGAATAAAATAGCGGTGTTAACCGGAGATTTTTTATTGTCCAAAGGATTGCTTCTGGCATTGGATCATAAAGATTTTGATTTGTTGCAAATTGTTTCTCAGGCAACCCGGGAAATGAGCGAAGGGGAACTTTTGCAAATTGAGCGGGCCAGAAAACTTGACATAGACGAGTCCTTATATTTTGATATTATCAGGAAAAAAACTGCATCCTTGATTGCTTCTTGCTGTGCTGCAGGAGCTGCTTCTGCTGGAGCAAACGAAAATTTGATTGAAAAAATGCGACTTCTGGGCGAAAAAGTGGGGATTGCTTTTCAGATTAAAGATGATTTGTTTGATTATGAAAAAACGAATAAGACCGGAAAACCCACCGGTGCTGATTTGAAAGAAAAGAAGTTAACTTTGCCAATGATTTATTTTTTGGAAAGAGCAGAGAATAAAACTAAAAAGAAAACGATCCGGAAAATTCGCCACCATAATGAAAACCCCAATAAAGTAAGTGAAATTATTTCAATGGTGAACCAAAGTGGAGGGATTGAATATGCACGTCAAAAGATGGAGCAATTGAAACAGGAGGCCATAGAAATCATTCATGAATTTCCTGTTTCCGATGCACGCGATTCTCTCGAAAAACTCGTTATTTTTACAACACAAAGAAAATATTAGACGAGAAAAAACCTTTATTTTGATGAAAGAAAGTTTATATATCATCCTAAAATCGATGATCGTTGCAAGCGTCATGATGATGACCGGCGAAGGATTATTGGCGCAGCAAGAAAATTCTGCTGAAAAAGACTCTGTATATGTGGATACGGTGAAAACCTACTGGTCCAATGACACCCTGAAATTTGAAGGAACAGTATTAATGCCGGATTCCATTAAGGATGGATTATGGAAGGGATATTTTAAAGATGGTTCCAGGATGATTGAAGGAAAATATAATGAAGGAGAAAAAACAGGACACTGGAAATCATGGAATAATTCCGGGCAACTTATTGAAGATATTCATTACGAAAATGGGCCGTGGAAAGAATATTTTCCAAATGGAAATCCAAGTGCTATCGGGCAGGTGAAAGATTCGGCCAAACATGGCAAATGGAAGTTTTATGATTTTAACAACCAAAAGCGGGAGGTAGCTGTTTTCCGGGACGGAAGCAGACATGGTGAAAATATTCGCTGGCATGGAAACGGGCAAAAAGCTTTTGAAGGCCATTATGAAAATGGGAAACTCGATGGGATGGCTACCTGGTGGTATGAAAACGGAAATGTGGAGATGAAAGGCAAGTCTGTTGAGGGATTGCAAGATAGTGTCTGGACTTTTTATCATGAGAATGGTGAAAAAGGATCAAAAGGTAAGTTTGTAGAAGGAAAGCCACATGGAAAATGGACGTATTGGTACGAGTCCGGAGAGCTGAAGCGAGAAGGAGAATGGGATATGGGTAAAAAGACCGGTACCTGGACTTCATGGTATGAAAACGGACAGAAATTGCAGGAAGGTAAATATGAAGAGGGATTGGAGGAAGGAGTCTGGAAATCCTGGTGGGAAAATGGGCAGGTTAAAGACTCCGGCAAATTTGAAGACGGAAAAATGGAAGGGGAATGGAAAGGTTATCTACCGGATGGAACACCTGAGTATATTGCCAATTACAAAGATGATGAGAAGCACGGTTTGTGGACTGCCTTTTATGAAGATGGCAACAAACGCTTTGAAACGATGATGAAGAATGACGAAAAACATGGGGAAAGCTTAAGGTATTATCCTACAGGGAAAAAACAACAAAAAGGAGATTATAAGAAAGGTTTTAAGGAAGGAGAATGGAAGTTCTATGCCGACTATGGAGCAATAATAAAGAAGCAGGAGTTTGAAGAAGGAAAACCGGAAGGTGATTTTGTGGAATATTTCCCTAACCGTCAAATAAAAGTGAAAGGCCAATACGATGATTATTATAAAGAAGGGGAATGGAGTTATTATAATGAAAGAGGCAAACTTATCCGCAAAGTGAAGTTTAAGGAAGGAGAAGTTGTATCTTCTTCTGAAGTTGAAGATTCAGAAGAGAAACGAAATAAGAAAAACGCAAAACAGTCGCCCGGTAGTGGGTTCTAAAGCAGAAATACTCCGGGAAGAATATCTTACAAGAGACCTAACTCCAGCTTAGCTTCATCACTGATCATGCTTTTATCCCACGGCGGATCGAAAGTGATTTCAACATCGGCTTTCTTAATACCTTCTATAGCCTTTGCTTTAGCTTCGATTTCTGCCGGCAGGCTTTCGGCAACCGGACAGTTCGGGGCTGTTAACGTCATTTTTATATGAGCAATTTTATCCTCATCCACGTGGATCTCATAAATTAGTCCCAGATCGTAAATGTTTACAGGTATTTCCGGGTCGTAAATATTTTTTAGTACATCCAATACTTTGGATTCCAGTTCTAATGCATTTTGTTCTGACATAATTAATTCCGTTTATTCGTTTTTGTCTTTTTGTTCTTGCTTGGTTTTAAAAGCCAAAGCATACAGTTTTATTTGTTTTAGCATGGACATCAGCCCGTTGGAGCGAGTAGGCGAAAGATGTTCCTGCAGTCCGATTTTATCAATAAAAGAATGATCGTCTTCATAGACCTCGGCAGGAGGCTCTCCGGAATATACGCGTAACAGCAAGCTGACAATGCCTTTAGTAATAACGGCATCGCTATCTCCGCGAATCATCAGCTTCCCGTCTTCCATCCAGGCATAAAGCCAAACCTGCGACTGACAGCCACTGATCAGATATTTTTCAGTTTTATACTGCTCGTCTAAAGGCTCCAGAGAATTTCCCATTTCAATCAGATAATTGTATTTGTCCATCCAGTCATCAAACATGGAAAATTCTTCTATGATTTCTTCTTGTTTCGCTTGAATACTCATCTAGTTTCTTTTTATTATTCCGGTATAATAAGGACAAATTTAGGCAAACATTGTTTTGACTTTTTTGATTGCCTCTACTAAAATGTCAATTTCTTTCTTCGTATTATAAGGAGCAAACGAGGCTCTGACAGTTCCCGGTATCTTAAAGTGGTCCATCAAAGGTTGAGTGCAGTGATGCCCGGTTCTGATGGCAATGCCTAATTTGTCAAAGATTGTGCCGGCATCATAGGGGTGAATATCGTTGATCAAGAAGGAGATAACGGATGTTTTGTTGGCTGCTTCTCCATAAATTTTCAATCCATCAATTTGTTTAAACTGATTTGTCGCATAATCCAATAGTTCATGTTCAATCTGGCGGATTTTGTCTTTGCCTGTGGATTCAACAAATTCCAGTGCTTTATGTAAGCCAATTACTCCGGCTATGTTAGGTGTGCCGGCTTCAAATTTGTAGGGTAAATCGTTGAATGTGGTTTTCTCAAAAGTTACGCGGTTAATCATTTCCCCGCCCCCTTTGTATGGAGGAATATCAGTCAGCCATTTCTCTTTGCCATAAGTAACACCAACGCCTGTTGGCCCATAAACTTTGTGTCCGGAAAAACAGTAAAAGTCAACATCCAGGTCCTGTACATCCACATCCAGGTGTGGTATTCCCTGCGCACCATCTACAAGCACGGGAATATCATGATCATGAGCTTTTTTAATGATTTCTTTTACAGGATTTATGGTGCCTAAAGTATTGGAAATATGATTTACTGCAATTATCCGTGTTTTCTTTGTTATCAGCGTATCCAGCTTTTCCAGTATTAACTCGCCTTTTTCATTCACCGGCAATACTTTGATATGAGCATTTTTGCGTTCTGCCAGCAATTGCCAGGGGACAATATTGGAGTGATGCTCCAGACCGCTGATAATAATTTCATCGCCTTCCCCGATGTATTTCTCACCATAAGAAAAAGCAATCATATTTATGGCTTCAGTAGCACCGCTGGTAAAAATGATCTCATGAGCTGATGATGCATTAATGGTCTCCCGGACTTTTTTCCGGCTATTTTCAAATGCCTCCGTAGCCTTTTGTGATAGCGTGTGTACGCCCCGGTGAACATTGCTGTTATAGCTGTTGTAATATTCGGAGATCGCATCAATAACGACTTTGGGCTTTTGTGTTGTTGCAGCATTGTCAAGGTAGACCAATGGGCGGTCGTTCATTTCTTGTTTTAAGATTGGAAATGACTTACGAATATGTTGGATATCAGAATTCAGGCTCATAATGTTTGTTTTATGACAAAGATAATTTAAATATTGTTCAAATCTATATCAAAGGATATTTCCCTGTCATCTTTACAATGCAGTACACACTGGTCGCAAATTGATAGTTCGCCTTTGAGTCGTTTCACAACCATATTGTCAATGCGGTCTTTCAAAGCATCAATCTTTATAAGGTTTACAACTTGAGCTGCAAATGCATACATCATTAGCATCCGGGCATTATGCTCGCATATTCCGCGGGAACGCAGATAAAACATAGCTTCCGGGTCCAGTTGACCTATTGTAGCACCATGTGAGCATTTTACATCGTCGGCATAGATTTCCAAAAAGGGTTTTGCGATGACCCGGGCTTTATCGGTAAGCTGAATATTCTGGTTACTCTGGAATGCATTTGTTTGCTGAGAATCTTTGCGCACCATAATATGGCCATTAAAAACCGCTTTGGCTTCATCATCTATGATTCCCTTAAAAAGCTCGTTGGAATAACTGTTGGGCTGAGCATGGTCGACGTATACCTGATTATCCACATGTTGTTTGCGGTCCATAAGATATAAACCGAGGATATCCGCATGACAATTTTGTCCGTTTAAAGTTACATCGATGTCATTACGTAAAATACCCCCATTAAGACTTATCGTATTCGTGGACAGGTTGCTGTTATCTTTCTGATGAAAATATGTGGAGTTGACCATTACAGCCTTGTCATCCTTGTTTTGCAGCTTGTAATAATCCAGCTTCGAATTTTTGTCCATGAAAATTTCAGACACTGCATTAGTAAAGCTTTCCTTTTGCTCTATGGAGTCATCGCAATGAACGAGGGTCATTTTGCTGCTTTCTCCCATAACAACTAAATTACGGGGAAACATCATAAGTTTTTCCGTGGATTTTGTCAGGTTCACCATTTGAATGGGAATATCCACATGCACATTTTCGGGGACATAAATAAACAGCCCGTCCTGAATGAATGCCGTATTGAGCGGTACCAGTCCGTGACTGTCTGTTTTTGCATATTTTCCAAAATGTGCTTTAACAATGTCCGGATATTTATGAAAAGCTTCCCTCAGGCTTCCTATGATGACACCATTATCAAGCTCACGTATGGCTGAGTCGGTAAAAGCATAATAGCCATTAAGCTGACTAACGAGATAGGTTTCAAAATTATGAACCTGGCATTGGAAAATATCATGGATATTGATTTTTCGCTTATCCCGTTTAAGCTCATGGGTGTAATTTAAATCCAGGGCGGGGTCCAAATCCGTATTCCGCCAACTTTCCATCGGATGCCGGGGGATGCCGGCTTTTTCAAATGATTTTATCGCATCTCTTCTCATCGTAGCGATATATTCCGGATCGCCATTAAGAATTTGTTGCTCATTTTGATAGAAACGCTCTACGAATTGAGCATCTACTTTATGTTGTGTGGTTACTTCTTTGTTCATTCAGACAAAATTTTTGTAATAATGTGATAATACGCTCCGTACATAATGAAAAGTTACGTGCTCACGTATTCATCAGTCTTTTAACCATTCATAACCTTTTTCTTCCAGCTCGTATGCAAGGGTTTTATCCCCGCTTTTTACGATTTTTCCATCGTAAAGCACATGAACATAGTCCGGAATGATATAATCTAAAAGTCTTTGATAGTGAGTAATGACAACCGTTGCGTTATCATCGGATTTCAACGTATTTACTCCGTTTGCCACGATCTTTAGTGCATCAATATCCAGGCCGGAATCTGTCTCGTCTAAAATTGATAATTTTGGTTCGAGCATAGCCATCTGGAAGATCTCATTTTTCTTTTTCTCTCCTCCCGAAAACCCTTCATTGACGGACCGCCCGGCCAGGGAATCATGAAGACCAACCAGTTCCTTCTTATCTTTCATAAACTTTAGAAACTGGGCGGCTGTAAATGGCTCCTGATTTTTGTATTTGCGGATTTCATCAATAGCTGTGCGCATAAAATTGTTCATGCTCACCCCCGGAATTTCTACCGGATATTGAAATCCCATGAAAATACCCTCACGGGCACGTTCTTCCACATCCATCTCCATTAAGTCTTTCCCCTGATAGGTAATACTTCCACTGACGACTTCATATCCGTCTTTTCCGGAAATAACGTTGGCCAGTGTGCTTTT
>JBNJGZ010000024.1:0-22790 GCA_051748065.1 Bacteroidota bacterium | reverse complement strand
GAGTCAAATATGTTTGAAAATCCGGATATTGGAGAAGTATTGGATGCAATACCTTAACCTGATTTTTCCTCTATACTCATTATAAAAGTGTAATCATCCCGATGAATAGTCGCTGGTATTTTTGTTTTTCAGCTTTTTCTATAGTTAAAATCAGGGTTTCCACCCCTTTCACTGCGTTTCAGGGATTGGTATCCCTTACGAGTAGGCTTCCATCAAAATGTTACTCCTTGCGTTACGACTATCTCCAAAGGGGTACCAACCGCGAGCGGGTGGTAGATTCTGCAGTTTATACAAAACTCCATTGCTAAGAATACATTATAGAGTAATTTTATTTGTAAAAAAGCAGCGAGGGGGTGGAAACCCTGGTTTTATTTGAACCCAACCATTCATTCGTGGCAACAAAAATATAAAGCCACGAATGCACGAATTATTGACGAATGGTATATAAAAGACTGGATATTGAAAAAAAAAAAATTTTAGAGAAAAAAATTATAAAAACGTTTGTTTGTTAAATAAATAATTCTTTTCTTTGCAACCGCAAAACAAAGGGATATAATAAAACTTTGTTTTACAGTAAACAACGGAAATTTCGGAACCTGATAAACGAAGGCGAATATAGGTTCCACATATAGCGCCTTGAGAATCACAACCCATGTAGGTTGGAGTACTCTTCGTTTATCTTCTCTGAGATTTTCCCTTAAATGTAAAAAATATTAATTAGCTTTGCAGCCCTCTAAGGAGAGGTAACCAAAAGATTGATTAAATAAGCAAATATGCCAACAATTCAACAGCTTGTAAAAAAAGGTCGTAAGAAGATCGTAGAGAAAAGTAATTCTCCAGCTTTAGAATCTTCCCCGCAACGGAGAGGAGTGTGTGTACGGGTTTATACAACTACACCGAAAAAACCGAATTCGGCCATGCGTAAGGTTGCACGGGTTCGTTTGACCAATGGAAAAGAGGTGAACGCCTATATTGGCGGTGAAGGCCACAACCTGCAGGAGCACTCTATTGTGCTTATCCGGGGTGGCAGAGTAAAAGATCTGCCGGGTGTTCGTTATCATGTTGTTCGTGGAGCCCTGGATACTTCCGGTGTGGAAGACAGAGCTCAGCGCCGCTCGAAATACGGAACGAAGAAACCAAAGAAAAAGAAGTAATTAAAGATAATTCGTTGTTGCAATGAGAAAATCGAAAGCGAAAAAGAAAGTGATCCTTCCGGATCCCAAATATAAAGAGGTTATGGTGACTAAGTTTGTCAATAACCTCATGTTGCAAGGCAAAAAGTCTTTAGCCTTCCAAATTTTTTATGATGCTATGGAGATTGTGGATGAAAAGATGGAAGATAATGCCGTAGATATTTGGAAAAAAGCACTAAGTAACGTTACACCGAATGTTGAGGTTAAATCAAGACGTATCGGTGGAGCAACATTTCAAATTCCAACAGAGATACCTCCTTCAAGGAAACAATCTATTGGGATGAAAAACCTGATCAAATTTTCCCGCAAGCGTCATGAAAAATCAATGGCTCAAAAGTTAGCCGGTGAAGTTATGGCTGCTTATAAGGAAGAAGGTGCTGCCTATAAACGGAAAGAGGAAACACACCGTATGGCTGATGCCAATAAAGCATTCTCCCATTTTAAATTTTAATATTATTAATTTTTGGAAAGAGTTAACTGTTAGATGGAAGATAATAATAAACTAGATAAGACAAGAAATATTGGTATCATGGCTCACATTGATGCCGGTAAAACAACGACTACCGAGCGTGTCTTGTATTATACCGGTAAAAGCCATAAGATTGGTGAGGTGCATGATGGTGATGCTGTGATGGATTGGATGGAGCAGGAGCAGGAGCGTGGTATAACTATTACATCAGCGGCTACTACAGTTTATTGGGATTACGAAAACAAAGATTATAAAATTAATATTATTGATACTCCGGGGCACGTTGATTTTACCGTAGAGGTAGAAAGATCGTTACGTGTGCTGGATGGAGCTATCGCACTTTTTTGTGCTGTTAGTGGTGTGGAGCCACAAAGTGAAACTGTTTGGCGTCAGGCCGACAAATATCACGTGCCACGCCTTAGTTTTGTAAATAAGATGGATCGTTCCGGTGCCGATTTCTTTAATGTACTGGAAGATATGAAGGATAAGATCAAAGCGAATCCTATCCCTTTACAAATACCGATAGGACAGGAAGATGATTTTAAAGGTGTTGTTGATCTTATTGAAAACAAAGCATACGTATGGGATGATACTTCTAAAGGAATGAAATATGTGGAAGTTCCTATTCCTGATGAGTTAAAAGAAACAGTAGATAAATACAGAACCGAACTTATCGAAGGTGTTGCTGAAGAGAGTGATGAACTGTTTGAAAAGTTCCTTGAAGACCCGGACTCAATAAGTAAAGACGAGATTATTGAAGCCATTCGCAAAGCTACAATCGATTTGCGTATTACACCGGTACTTTGCGGTTCGGCATTTAAAAATAAAGGAGTACAGCGTTTGTTAGATGCCGTTATCCGGTATCTTCCAAGTCCTAAAGATGCTCCGCCCGTGGAAGGTATCAACCCGAAAACTGAAGAAAGAGAAGAACGTAAGGCTGTCGGAGACAACCGAATGGCAGCGTTAGCATTTAAGATTGCTACAGACCCTTATGTTGGACGTATCGCATTTTTCCGTATTTATTCAGGCGAATTGAAAGCCGGATCATACGTGCTGAATGCTTCTACAGGTAAAAAAGAAAGAATTTCCAGGATACTACAGATGCATGCGAATAAACGGAATCCACTGGATAGTATTCAGGCCGGAGACATTGCTGCAGCTGTTGGTTTTAAAACCATCAATACCGGAGATACCTTATGTGATGAAAAATATCCCATAACCCTGGAAAACATGGAGTTTCCTGAGCCGGTAGTTAGTGTTGCCGTTGAACCGAAATCCCAGAAAGAACTGGATAAGCTTACTGCTTCACTGGCTAAATTAGCTGAAGAAGACCCAACGTTTAAGATCAGAACAGACGATGATACCGGCCAAACCATTATCAGCGGAATGGGTGAGCTTCACCTGGAGGTGTTGATAGATAGGCTAAAACGCGAATTTAAAGTAGAATGTAGCCAGGGTGAACCTCAGGTTACCTATAAAGAAGCCTTGCGGGGTGAAGTGAAACATCGTGAAGTATACAAGAAACAAACCGGTGGACGCGGTAAGTTTGCCGATATAGAATTTGAAATGGGACATTCGGAAGAAGTGGAAGAAGGTCTTGAATTTATCAATTTAATTAAAGGTGGAAATATTCCGAAGGAATTTATTCCATCTGTGGAAACAGGGTTTAAAAATGCCATGTATAATGGTCCTTTAGCAGGTTATGAAGTACAAAACCTGAAGGTTACTTTGAAAGATGGTTCGTTTCACCCTGTAGACTCAGACCAGCTTTCTTTTGAGGTTTGTGCCAGACAAGGATTTAAAAATGCAGCCAAAAAGCTGGAAAAAGTTTTGTTGGAGCCTATGATGAATTTGGAGGTTGTTACTCCGGAGGAGTACATGGGAGACATTATAAGTGATTTGAACAGACGGCGTGGTAGCTTAAATAATGTTACCGCGAAAGCCGGAACCCAAATTATAGATGCAAGTGTACCATTAGCAGAAATGTTTGGTTATGTTACATCACTGAGGACTATCGCATCGGGAAGAGCGACTTCCAATATGGAATTCTCTCACTTTGCTGAATGCCCTAAAGAGGTAACAGAAAAAGTATTGAAAAAGGTACAAGGAATTGAAATTAATTAGGTCGAATATAAAACGAACGTAAGGTGAGTCAAAAGATCAGGATTAAGTTAAAGTCGTACGATTACAATCTGGTTGATAAATCAGCTGAGAAGATTGTAAAAACCGTAAAGTCAACCGGAGCAGTTGTAAGTGGACCCATTCCCTTACCAACCAACAAGAAAGTCTTTACTGTGTTACGTTCGACGTTTGTAAACAAAAAAGCGCGTGAGCAATTTGAGCTCAATTCATATAAGCGCTTGCTTGATATTTACAGCACTACATCAAAAACGATTGATGCTCTGATGAAATTAGAGCTGCCAAGTGGTGTAGAAGTGGAAATCAAAGTGTAGGTTACGTAAGACAGCTAAAAAATTAGAACAATGTCTGGATTAATAGGAAAAAAAATAGGAATGACAAGTTTGTTTGACGAGAAAGGAAATAATATTCCCTGTACCGTTATTCAAGCAGGTCCATGTATAGTAACCCAGGTCAAGACCAAAGATACTGATGGGTATGATGCTATTCAACTGGCCTATGACGATGTTTCGGAGAAAAATGTTTCAAAACCCTTGATGGGACATTTTAATAGAGTAAAAACTACACCTAAACGCAAAGTAGCAGAATTCACGCGGTTTGAAGAACCAAAAAAGTTTGGTGAAGAATTAGATGTAAGTGTATTTATAGAAGGTGAATTTGTGGATGTAGTAGGGAAATCCAAAGGAAGAGGTTTTGCCGGTGTTATGCGTCGTCATGGTTTTGGAGGAGTAGGAGATGCTACCCATGGTCAGAAAGACAGGTTAAGGGCACCCGGATCAATTGGTGCTTCCTCAGACCCATCACGTGTATTTAAAGGTATGCGTATGGCAGGACGTACAGGGCAAGACCGTGTGAAGATGATCAATCTTCAGGTTTTGAAAATTGACAAAGAAAACAATCTTTTAGTGGTGAAGGGAGCTGTTCCCGGAGCCAAAGGATCATACGTAATTGTGGAAAGATGGAGCTAGAAGTATATAACATTAAAGGCGAAAAAACGGCCAAAAAAGTCAATTTGGCCGAAGACATTTTCAATATCGAACCGAATGATCATGTCATTTATTTGGATGCAAAGCGTTCGTTAGCACATAAGCGGCAAGGAACACACAGTTCCAAAGAACGCTCTCAACTGAGTGGCAGTCGTCGTAAGCTGCAACGCCAAAAAGGTACCGGTGGTGCCCGTAAAGGGGATATCAAATCACCGATTTTGAGAGGTGGTGCTCGTGCTTTTGGACCTCATCCACATAAATATAATGTGAAACTGAGTCGTAAGTTGAAAGTACTGGCACGCAAATCTGCTTTAACCTATAAAATGAAAGAAGAGAAAATCACCGTTTTGGAAGATTTTACCTTCGATCAGATTAAAACAAAGCAATATGCAGAGGTACTTGAATACCTTAACGTGAAAGATAAAAAAACACTGCTGGTAATCCATAACAAAGATGAGAATGTGTATCTGTCGATGCGGAATATTCCGGGAACAGATAGTATTCTTGCCAATGAGCTGAATACTTATGATATTCTAAAAGCTCAGCATTTGTTGATTACAGAAAGTAGTATTGCCACTATAGAGGGCATTTTAAATAACAAAATCGCTAAAACTGAACAGTAATGGGTGTAATATTAAAGCCAATCATCACTGAGAAGATGACAGAAGTGAGCGAGAAGCTTAACAAGTTTGGCTTCATCGTAGAACGTGATGCATCCAAAGACCAGATTAAAAAGGAAGTTGAAGAATTATATGACGTCAATGTCACTTCAATAAACACAATGGTCTATGGTGGTAAGAATAAATCACGTTACACCAAATCAGGAGTAATTTCAGGTAAGACAAAATCTTATAAAAAGGCTATTGTCTCGCTCGAAGAAGACGAAACAATAGATTTTTATAGCAATATTTAAATAACGACATGGCTGTAAAGAAATTTAAACCAACGACACCGGGTCAACGTTATAAACAAGTTTTACGCTTTGATGAGATCACAGCATCAAAGCCTGAAAAGAGTTTGGTTGAACCCCTTCATAAATCGGGAGGTCGTAACTCGAAAGGTCGGATGACCATGCGATACATTGGTGGTGGTCACAAGCGGAAATATCGCGTAATTGATTTTAAACGTGATAAGGAGAATGTTCCAGCTACTGTCAAAACCATCGAATATGACCCAAACCGTACGGCTAACATAGCACTGGTTTCCTATTCCGATGGTGAAAAACGATATATTATTGCACCTCAAGGGTTGCAGGTCGGACAGAATGTAATGGCCGGCAGTGATGCCAAACCGGAAATCGGCAATACCTTATATTTGCGTGATGTACCGTATGGTACCGTGATTCATAATATTGAATTGAAACCAGGACAAGGGGCTAAGATGACACGAAGTGCCGGTGCCTATGCACAATTGATGTCCCGGGACGGAAAATATGCTGTAGTAAAATTACCTTCAGGCGAATCACGTATGGTATTGCAAACGTGTAAAGCAACCATAGGTATGGTGTCGAATCAGGATCACGAGCTGGAAGTCTCCGGTAAAGCCGGACGCTCCCGTTGGCAAGGAAGACGCCCACGTACCAACGCCGTTAGGATGAATCCTGTGGATCATCCCATGGGTGGTGGTGAAGGTCGTGCCTCCGGTGGTATTCCAAGGTCTAGAAAAGGTGTACCGGCGAAAGGTTACAAGACACGACACAAGAAAAAAGCCAGCAATAAGTACATCATTGAACGTAAAAAGAAATAAATAAACAAGTATCAATATGAGCCGTTCACTAAAAAAAGGACCATATATACATTATAAACTGGAGCGTAAAGTTCTGGCGAATGCAGAGGTTAAAAAGAAAAAGGTGATCAAAACATGGTCACGAGATTCCGTTATTTCCCCGGATTTTGTAAGCCAAACAATTGCTGTACATAACGGAAATAAATTCATCCCTGTGTTTATTACTGAAAATATGGTTGGTCATAAATTGGGAGAATTTGCCCCGACACGCATTTACAGAGGGCATAGTGGTAACAAAAAATAATGGTAGAAATGGGAGCAAGAAAACGTATTAGAGCAGAAAAATATAAAGAAGAGCGAAAGCAGAAATCTTTCGCCATACTAAGAGATTGTCCGACCTCTCCCAGGAAAATGCGCAAAGTTGCTGACATGATCCGTGGGGAAGATGTGGAATTAGCACTGGCATGGTTGAAACAATCTCCGCAGGATGCCGCAGGCAGATTACATAAACTGCTCTTATCTGCTATTGCCAATTGGCAAAATAAAAATGAAGGTGTTCGCCTGGAAGAAGCTAATTTATTTATTAAATCTATCCATGTGGATTCAGGCCGAATGTTGAAACGTATCCAACCTGCTCCTATGGGTAGAGCTTATCGTGTGAGAAAACGCTCAAACCATGTTACGCTGGAAGTTGCCAGTAAGAATCAGGTGGAACAAGAGCAAGATATGGCTGAGGTGAATGAGCCGGAAACGAACGAGAATACCGATAATAATTAATTGAGATATACATGGGACAGAAAATTAATCCAATAGGTAATCGATTAGGTATCATCCGTGGATGGGACTCCAACTGGTTTGGTGGGAAAAACTATGAATCCAAGATCATTGAAGATGATAAGATCCGAAAATATCTGAATGCCCGTCTTTCTAAAGCAGGCATAGCACGTGTGATCATAGAGCGTACCTTAAAATTGGTTACAGTTACTATTCATACTGCCCGCCCGGGAATCATTATCGGGAAAGGTGGACAAGAAGTAGATAAGCTGAAAGAAGAGCTGAAAAAACTCACGGGAAAAGAAATACAAATCAATATTTCGGAGATCAAACGCCCCGAATTGGATGCTGTTATTGTAAGTCAAACGATTGCAAAACAGATTGAAGGTCGTATTTCTTTTCGCCGCGCGATTAAAACCTCGATCGCTTCAACCATGCGTATGGGAGCAGAAGGAATTAAGATACAGATTTCAGGTCGCGTTGGTGGAGCAGAGATGGCCAGGACAGAAACCTTCAAGGAAGGCCGGGTACCGCTACATACGTTAAGAGCCAATATTGACTATGCTATGACCGAAGCTCATACCACCTATGGACGCATTGGCGTCAAGGTATGGATATTCAAAGGAGAGATATACGGTAAACCGGATTTAACCCCACAGACTGCCGACAGTAAAAAAGCCGGCAAAGGGGGAGGTAGTGGTGCTCCAAAAAGGAAAAAAAGAAAGAAGAGAAGATAAGCAACTATTTTTGCGCTAATTTAAATTACTGGAAAAAATGTTACAGCCAAAAAGGACGAAATATAGAAAGCAACAAAAAGGCCGCATGAAAGGCAATGCCAAAAAAGGCTATACAATTGCGTTTGGGTCGTTTGCTTTAAAAGCGCTTGAAGAAACCTGGATTACCGGTCGCCAGATTGAGGCTGCCCGCCAGGCTATTACAAGAAGTATGAAACGTCAGGGGAAACTCTGGATACGTATATTCCCGGATAAACCGGTATCGAAAAAACCGGCCGAAGTGAGAATGGGTAAAGGAAAAGGAGCTCCGGAATTATTTGTAGCACGGGTACAACCAGGACGTATTATTTTTGAAATCGATGGTGTCAATAAAAAGACTGCGCAAGAAGCCCTGAGGTTAGGTGCACAAAAGTTGCCCATCAAAATGAAGTTTTTAATGCGTTATGATTATACGGATGAAACTCAATAAGGGATTTTTCGTTGAAAGGAAACCCGGAGGTGAATACGAAAGTAACGATAAATAATTTGAAGATGAAGCAAGCCAGTGAGAATAATTCCAATCCATTGGTAAGTGTAATCGGACCGATAAAAAAATAGACCGATGAAACAGGAAGAAATAGCAGAAATGTCCACGGAAGACTTGAAAGAACGATTGGAGGCTGAAGAAAAGCAGCTGGTTCGGCTCAAGTTGAATCATGCGGTTTCTCCATTGGAGAATCCCTTGAAAATACGTGAGTACCGCCGGATGATCGCCAGGATCAAAACGGAATTGAGAGCAAGAGAATTGAAAGTAGATAAACAAAAGTCTGAATCATAATATACGAAGCGATGGAAAGGAACCTTCGAAAAGAACGAATTGGTGTTGTCGTCAGCGATAAAATGGATAAATCCATAATTGTGCAAATTAACCTAAGACAAAAGCACCCAATCTATGGTAAATTTGTTAAAAAGTCCAACAAATTTGTCGCCCATGATGAAAAAAATGAATCCGGTATTGGTGATACGGTGAAAATTATGGAGACAAGACCTTTGAGTAAAAGAAAAAACTGGAGATTGGTGGAAATTATTGAAAGGGCTAAGTAATCATGATACAACAAGAAAGCAAATTAATTGTAGCGGATAACAGTGGCGCGAAAACAGCCAAGGTTATACGTGTGTTGGGCGGTACTAAGAAACGCTATGCCTCCATAGGAGATAAAGTTATAGTTACGGTAAAAAGTGCTATGCCGGGTGGTAATGTCAAAAAAGGCGAGGTTTCTACTGCAGTTGTAGTTAGAACAAGTAAGGAAATTCGTCGTAGTGATGGTTCATATATTCGCTTCGATGAAAATGCCTGTGTGTTGCTCAACCCAACAAACGAAATGAGAGGAACACGGATTTTCGGGCCTGTTGCCCGGGAACTGCGTGAAAAGAAATTTATGAAAATCGTTTCATTAGCACCAGAAGTGCTTTAAACTTAAGATATTATGCAGCGCAAGTTACATATCAAAAAAGACGATACCGTAAAAGTTATTGCTGGCGAAGACAAAGGCCAGACAGGGAAAGTACTGCAATTGGACGTAAAAAATAACCGGGCCATCGTTGAAGGTGTTAACCTGGTTTCCAAACATACAAAACCCAATGCAGAAAATACCCAGGGGGGTATCGTACAAAAAGAAGCTCCTGTTCATATATCAAACCTCATGTTTGTGGATAAACAGGGAAATGCAACCCGGGTAGGTAGAAAATTGGATGATAATGGTAAGCTCGTACGCTACTCAAAAAAAACAGGGGAGGTGATTAAGTAATGGAATACAAACCAAGACTACAAGACAAATACCATAAAGAGATTGTTCCTGCATTGATGAAAAAGTTCGAGTTTACAAGTGTAATGCAGGCACCAAAGATCGTGAAAATAACAATCAATCAGGGGGTTGGTGAAGGCATCACGGATAAAAAGATGGTGGATAATGCTGCTAAAGAGCTCACTCTTATTACCGGTCAGCATGCCGTAATTACCAAATCAAAAAAGGATATCTCCAACTTTAAAGTCCGTAAAGGTATGCCGATCGGTGTGCGTGTTACATTGCGCAGAGAAAAAATGTATGAATTTTTAGACCGGCTGATATCTGTGGCTATGCCTCGTATTAAGGACTTCCAGGGAATCAATGATAAAGGGTTTGACGGAGGCGGAAATTATACAGTAGGGATTGAAGAGCAGATCATATTTCCGGAAATCAGTCTGGAATCCGTGCAAAAACTAAAAGGTATGAGTATTACCTTTGTCACTTCTTCGCAATCTGATGAAGAAGCTTATGAATTATTAAAATTATTTGGTTTACCATTTAAAAATATGAACGCGTAATATGGCTAAAGAATCAATGAAAGCTCGCGAAATTAAACGCGAAAGACTTGTAGCTAAATATGCAGAAAAAAGAGCTGCATTGAAAGCGGCCGGGGACTATGAAGGGTTGCAGAAACTACCCAAAAATGCCTCTCCGGTTAGACTCCATAATCGATGTAAACTTACAGGAAGACCAAAAGGATATATGCGCCAGTTTGGAGTATCCCGTATTAACTTCCGGGAGATGGCTCTTAACGGATTAATACCAGGCATAAAGAAATCGAGTTGGTAGGTGATAAAACAGAAAAAATTAGAAAATGAATACAGATCCAATCGCAGATTATTTGACGAGAATCAGGAACGCAATGATGGCTAATCATCGGGTTGTGGATATCCCCGGTTCCAATTTAAAACGAGAGATGACGAAAATCTTGTTTGATAAAGGTTATATCCTGAATTATAAATTTGAAGAAGATAATGCTCAAGGGATTATCAAGATTGCACTGAAATATGATGCAGCTACAAAAACACCGGCCATAAAAGATATGGAAAGAGCAAGTACACCAGGACTCAGAAGATATGTGGGTGCTAAGGAGCTGCCCCGTGTCTTGAATGGCCTCGGTATTGCTATCATCTCTACCTCGCATGGTGTGATGACTGACAAGGAAGCCAGAGCCCGAAATATTGGTGGTGAAGTAATCTGCTACGTAAGCTAAACAAGGAGGAAAGAAAATGTCACGTATAGGAAGTTATCCAGTACATATTCCGGAGAAAGTAGAAGTTAGCTACAAAGATAATGTGGTTACAGTGAAAGGGCCATTGGGTGAGTTAACCCAGGAAATAGCACCTTCAATAACTTTGGAACAAGAAGAAAATCAATTGATCTTAAACAGAGCCACCGACTCTAAGGATGACCGTGCACGGCACGGGTTATACCGTTCACTGATAAAAAATATGATTGAAGGCGTTGAAAAAGGCCATACAATCGAATTAGAACTACAAGGTGTTGGTTTTAAGGCAGATGCTAACGGACAACTTATTGAACTTGGCCTGGGATTTTCCCATAACATTTATATGCAATTACCTGAAGAAGTTAAGGTGGAAGCAAAAACCGAAAGGGGAAAAACACCTTATATAAAATTAACTTCTGCTGACAAACAGCTAGTAGGCCAGGTAGGCGCTAAGATCCGCTCAATGAGACCACCGGAACCCTATAAAGGCAAAGGTGTACGCTATAAAGGCGAGATTATTCGCCGGAAAGCCGGAAAAAGCGCTGCTGAATAAATTGATAATTGTGGGGATCTGCTATCTTTGCAGATTGGTTTGTAGTAATAGTAAAATAAACAGAAATGGCTGTAAAAAATAGAAAAACTGCTAGAAGACAAAAGATAAAACGCCGTATTCGGAAAAAAATTATAGGTACTTCCGAAGCCCCTAGGTTAAGCGTTTATCGCAGTAACAAAGAAATTTATGCCCAAATTATCGATGACGATAATGGAAAGACATTGGTATCAGCTTCTTCAAGAGAAAAGGATATCGTGAATAAGGGAGATATCAACAAAAGTGAAAAAGCAAAATTAGTCGGTACTGCTGTTGCTGAAAAGGCTACACAGGCCGAAATAAAAAATGTTGTTTTTGATCGGAATGGATATCTTTATCATGGCAGAGTAAAAGCATTGGCAGAAGGTGCCAGAGAAGGAGGACTTAAATTTTAATAAATTATGCCAAAGGGAAAAATACAGAAAGTGAAAGCCAGTGACATCGAATTAAAAGATAGACTGGTAGCTATCAACCGTGTAGTTAAAGTAACCAAAGGTGGACGTGATTTTAGTTTTGCCGCTTTGGTTGTTGTTGGTGATGAAAATGGTGTCGTCGGATATGGTCTTGGAAAGGCAAAAGAAGTTACTTCTGCTATTGCCAAGGGTGTGGATGATGCCAAAAAGAACCTGGTGAAAGTACCGGTGCTTAATGATACTTTACCACATAGCCAGATCGGACGTTTTAGCGGTGCAAAAGTTATGGTGAAACCTGCTTCTCCGGGTACCGGAGTGATTGCCGGGGGTGCTATGCGTGCAGTACTGGAAAGTGTTGGTGTGAAAGATGTACTTGCCAAATCGCAAGGCTCTGCTAACCCGCATTCCGTTGTAAAAGCCACCGTTGATGCGCTGCTGAATATGCGTGATCCTGTCTCTATTGCACAACTAAGAGGTATTAGCCTTGATAAGGTTTTCAATGGATAGCAAATCGGGATACACGTCATTGTACGTTTTGCCGTGTGGCTTTATTTTGATTGTAGAACAGGCCCGATTTAATGCACAGGTAGATGAACATTACCCGGAAAGGGACAGTATCTGGCCGATTAAACAAAACACAGACAAATGAAGAAATATAGATTAACACAGGTTAGAAGTGCAATTCACAAGCCTGAAAATCAAAAAAGGACGATTAAGGCGCTGGGGATTAACCGGAACCAACAGTCAGTGGAAGTTGAAGCATCTCCGGCTATTGAAGGGATGATCAATAAAGTAAAGCATTTACTTAAGATAGAAGAAGTTTAGTAATAATCGATTAATAGAGAATAGCTATATGGATTTAAGTAATCTTAAACCAGCAAAAGGAGCGGTAAAAACCAAGAAAAGACTCGGAAGAGGCGAAGCATCTGGTTTTGGCGACACTGCTTCAAAAGGGCACAAAGGTGCTCAATCAAGATCCGGATACAAAAGAAGGTCTGGTTTTGAAGGAGGACAGATGCCACTTTACAGACGTGTTCCAAAATATGGTTTTAAAAATCACTTTCGCAAGGAATATACCGCGGTGAATTTAGGTACACTTCAAAAGCTTGTGGACGAAAGAAATATCACATCTTTTGATAATCAGGTGTTCATTGAGAATGGCCTTGTTGGAAAAAATGACAACGTGAAAATTTTAGGTAAAGGGGAATTGAATGCCAAGGTGGATGTCAAATCAGACGCCTTTTCAGGTTCCGCTAAAAAAGCAATTGAAGAACAAGGTGGTACTGCATCTTTAAATGAATAATCAATGAAGAAGCTAATAGAGACCATAAAAAATATTTACAATATTACAGACCTTAGACAGAAGATATTGATCACCCTCGGGCTGATCCTTATCTACAGGTTAGGGTCTTTTGTTGTTTTGCCTGGTGTTGACCCTGCACAGTTGGATGCCCTTAAATCGCAAACATCCGGTGGCTTAATGGGATTGTTAAACATGTTTTCAGGTGGCGCATTTTCCAACGCATCTATTTTTGCTTTGGGTATTATGCCTTATATCTCTGCTTCCATTGTAGTGCAATTATTGGGAATGGCAATTCCATATTTCCAGAAATTGCAGAAAGAGGGTGAAAGTGGACGTAAAAAAATTAATCAAATAACAAGATACCTTACCATAATTATTACCGGTATGCAAGCACCGGGATATATTGCCAATCTGGTCAATCAATTACCGCCGCAGGCAATATCCCCGTTTGATCCAACGGTCACATCACCAAGTACCTTTTTCTGGGTGTCTTCGGTCATTATTCTGGTCTCTGGTACCATGTTTGTTATGTGGTTAGGAGAACGGATTACTGAAAAGGGTGTTGGAAACGGTATTTCCTTATTGATTATGATTGGAATTATTGCCAATCTGCCTATGGCTCTCGCTGCGGAATTTGTTTCCCGCCTCGAGCAGGAAGGTGGAGGATTGGTAATCTTTGTTCTGGAACTTGTCTTCCTTATCTTTGTTATTTTAATGACCATTCTGTTGGTTCAGGGAACCCGGAAGATCCCAGTGCAATTTGCCAAACGTGTTCAGGGGAACAAACAGTATGGAGGAGTGCGGCAGTATATACCGCTTAAGGTCAACAGTGCAGGCGTTATGCCGATTATCTTTGCCCAAGCCATTATGTTCCTGCCCATCACGATTGCAGGGTTTGCTAACTCCGAATCCATGTCCGGTTTTGCCGCTACTTTTTCCAACTTCGAAGGGTTTTGGTATAACTTTACATTCGCCATTATGATTATCTTGTTTACGTATTTCTATACGGCAATAACAGTTAATCCGACACAAATGGCTGAAGATATGAAGAAAAACGGCGGTTTTATCCCCGGAGTGAAACCGGGAAAGAAAACAGCTCAGTTTATCGATAATATATTGTCAAAAATAACATTGCCCGGATCGTTTTTCCTTGCATTTGTGGCTATAATGCCTGCATTAGTAAGTTTGATTGGGGTGAATACGCAGTTTGCACAATTTTATGGAGGAACATCATTATTGATTTTAGTTGGTGTTGTGCTGGATACCCTTCAGCAAATCGAAAGCCATCTGTTGATGAGACATTATGACGGACTGACCAAGTCCGGACGTATTAAAGGGCGCTCAAACATGGGAATGGGCGCTTAAAATAGGATGTATGTTACATTATAAGAATCAGGAACAGATCGAATTATTGCGTGAAAGTTCTTTACTTGTTGAAAAAACGCACGAAGAGGTTGTCAAAGCAATTCGTCCGGGAATTACAACCGGAGAATTAGATTCTCTGGCCGAAACATTTATTCGTGATCATAATGCCCAGCCCGGATTTAAAGGATATCAGGGTTTTCCTTATACCTTGTGCATGTCGTTAAATGAACAAGTTGTTCATGGGTTTCCCGGAGATCGTGTTATCAAAGAAGATGATCTTATTTCGATCGATTGCGGGGTTGTGAAAAACGGTTATTATGGGGACTCAGCATATACGTATGCTTTAAACAACGTTTCCCAAGAAGCTCAAAAGTTAATGGTCGCTACAAAGGAATCATTATATCTGGGCATAGAACAGGCCATTGATGGTAACAGACTCGGAGATATCGGAAATGCTATACAAACGCATGTTGAAGCCCTTGGTTATTCTGTTGTTCGTGATCTTGTAGGTCACGGTTTAGGCAAAAATCTGCATGAAGAACCGGAGGTTTTTCATTATGGCAAACCAGGCAGAGGTGCTACCCTGAAAGAAGGATTAGTGATTTGCATTGAGCCGATGATCAATCTTGGCAAACGATTTGTAGTGCAGGAACGCGACGGATGGACGATTCGTACTGCCGACCGAAAGCCTTCTGCGCATTTTGAACATGCAGTGGCCGTGCGTAAAGATCAACCAGCAGATATATTATCCAGCTTTGCTAAAATTGAAAAAGCTGTGAAAGACAATCATAATTTAATCAATATTTAAAAAAGTATGGTTAAACAAAAATCTATTGAACAAGACGGAACCGTAATCGAATCATTAGGAAATGCAATGTTTCGTGTTGAACTGGAAAATGGCCATGTGATTATGGCACATATTTCAGGAAAAATGCGCATGCATTATATTAAAATTTTACCCGGAGACCGTGTTAAACTCGAGATGTCTCCTTACGATTTGACTAAAGGGAGGATTACCTATCGGTATAAGTAGATAGAAAATAAGATAAATTAAAGAGGAAAAACACTCTCTGTTTGGAGAATGACTATTATATTTGCAGATTCGAAACCCGGGAAGCGGGAATATAGATAAAGATAAAATATTAGACAAATGAAGGTACAAGCATCCGTAAAAAAACGTTCCTCTGACGACAAAATCGTTAAGCGCAAGGGGAAAGTCTATGTGATTAACAAGAAGAACCCGAAGCATAAACAGCGCCAGGGTTAATACAGGAACATTAACGCAACATAAATAAGCAAAAGCAATATGGCTAGAATTGCAGGAGTAGATTTACCGAAAGATAAACATGGAAATGTAGGACTAACGTATGTATATGGTATTAGCCATAGCACAGCGAATAAAGTCCTTGACGACCTGAAGATTGCAAGAGACAAAAAAGTTTCTGAATGGGATGATGAAGATCTGACCAAGATCAGAAACTACGTGAATGACAACCTGACAGTGGAAGGGTCATTACGTTCACAGGTACAAATGAATATTAAACGATTGATGGATATCGGTTGTTATCGTGGTATTCGTCATCGTGTTGGCCTTCCCCTGAACGGGCAGAAGACCAAGAATAATGCAAGAACCCGGAAAGGTCGTAAAAAAACGGTTGCCAACAAGAAAAAGGCAGTCAAGTAATTAACCTAAAAGAATTTGAAAGACTATGGCTAAAAGTGCAAAAGGCAAAGGTCGTGTAGGTCGCAAGCGTAAAGTACAGGTTGACCCGATCGGGAGAGCTTATATTAATGCAACCTTCAACAATGTTATTGTTACTCTTACGAATGGACAAGGACAAGTTATTTCTTGGTCCTCTGCCGGTAAAAGAGGTTTCCGCGGATCTAAGAAAAACACACCTTATGCCGCTCAGATGGCATCGGAAGATGCAGCTAAAGTAGCTTACGACGCAGGATTAAGAAAAGTGAAAGTGTTTGTTAACGGCCCTGGTTCAGGAAGAGAATCAGCGATCAGAACCCTCCATTCAATGGGCATTGAAGTAACATCCATTATGGATATTACACCATTGCCACACAACGGATGCCGTCCGCCAAAACGCAGAAGAGTATAAATAACCAAATCTAAGTAAGAAATTTAAAGAAGTATGGCTAGATATATTGGTCCTAAAACAAAAATTGCCCGAAAGTTCGGAGAGCCTGTTTACGGGCCCGACAAGTATTTTGAAAAAAAGAAATACCCACCCGGACAACACGGTAATGAACAAAGAAGAAAGAAACTTTCTGAATACGGTACTCAGCTAAAAGAAAAGCAAAAAGCCAAATATACGTATGGTGTTTTGGAACGCCAGTTTCGTAAAACGTTTCAACGAGCTTCAAAACATCAGGGTGTTACAGGTGTTGTATTACTGCAGTTACTGGAAGCGCGCCTTGATAATGTGATTTTTCGCATGGGAATGGCACCAACACGTGATGCCGCCCGTCAGTTGGTTAGTCACCGGCATGTTACGGTGAATGGACAAATTGTTAATATTCCCTCCTATAATGTGAAACCGGATGATATCGTTGGTATTAGGGAACGCTCAAAAAGCCTTGAAATCGTACAGGATGCCATGGCGAAACGTTCCAATAAATATTCATGGCTGGAATGGGATGATGACCAGGTAGCTGGCAAATTCCTGAACTACCCTGAAAGAGAAGATATACCGGAGAATATTAACGAACAGCTCATTGTTGAGTTGTACTCCAAGTAATCAGTAATTGTCGATTAAACGCATTAAAGCATAGGATTCATGGCAATATTAGATTTTCAAAAACCGGATAGAGTGATTATGAACGATGCCGACGATTTTGTCGGTGATTTCGAATTCAGACCGCTCGAACCCGGATATGGCGTTACTATTGGTAACTCCCTTAGACGGATTATGTTGAACTCATTGGAAGGTTTTGCAATTACAAAAATCAAAATCGATGGTGTTGATCAAGAATTTTCTACTATAGACGGAGTTATTGAAGATGTAACTGACATTATTCTCAACCTCAAACAGGTGAGAATAAAACAACAAATTGAAGAACAAGACGAAGAGACTGTTAATGTCGTCATTAAAAACCAGGATGTTTTTAAAGCCGGGGATATTAACAATTTCCTTTCCAATTTTCAGGTTATTAACCCTGATCTGGAAATATGCCACATGGAAAGTTCAGTTAACCTGAACATAGAAGTTACTATTGAAAAAGGCAGAGGATATCGTCCGGCAGATGAAAACAAATCTTCTAACGATCCGATAGGAACCATTGCTATAGACTCCATTTTTACTCCGATTAAAAATGTGAGTTTTAAAGTGGAAAACTTCCGTGTGGAACAAAAAACAGACTATGAAAAACTCTTGCTGAATATACAGGGCAATGGATCAATACATCCAAAAGACGCACTAAAAGAGGCTGCAAAGATTCTTATCCAGCATTTTATGCTCTTTTCTGATGAAAAGATCACCCTTGACGAAGAAGAGAAGTCTGTTACTGAAGAATTTGATGAAGGTTCGCTTCACATGAGGCAGCTATTGAAAACGCATCTCAGCGATATGGACCTTTCCGTAAGAGCTCTGAATTGTCTGAAAGCTGCTGAAGTGGATACATTGGGTGACCTGGTTTCCTACAACAAAAATGATCTGTTGAAGTTTAGAAACTTTGGTAAGAAATCACTCGCCGAATTGGAAGAATTAGTGAAAAACAAAGGCTTGACCTTTGGGATGAATGTTTCAAAATATAAACTTGATAAGGATTAATAGCGATGAGACATCAAAAGCGAATAAATAGTTTAAGCAGAACCAGTTCACACCGAAAAGCTATGTTGTCGAATATGGCAACATCGCTGATATTACATAAGCGTATTTCTACTACTTTACCTAAAGCTCGTGTGTTGCGTCAGTACGTTGAGCCTTTGATCACAAGGGCAAAAGATGATACCATGCACAGCCGCCGCGTTGTTTTTCGTTATTTGAAAGACAAAGAAGCCGTGAATGAGCTTTTTCGTGAGATATCTGTGAAGGTAGCTGACAGACCCGGTGGTTATACACGTATCCTGAAAACAGGATTCCGTCCTGGTGACAATACGGATATGTGTATTGTTGAGTTCGTGGATTATAATGACGCCATGCTGGAAGCTAAAGAAGAGAAAAAAGCAACAAGCGGTAAGAAACGTACACGTCGTGGACGTCGCGGTGGTGGACAAGGACAGAAGACACAGGCTCAGGAACAAAAAACTGCAACCGCTGATCAAAACGTGACTGAAGCAGAAACGGAAGAGACGCAGAAGAAAGCGGAACAGCAAGCTGCTGAGGCAGCCAAAAATGCTGAGCAGGAAACTAAGAATTCCAAACCTGAAGAGGGTGAAGGAACAAATGAAGAAAAGAAAGATAACCAATAAATGGTATCTTGATCATAAAATTATTTCATAAAAAAGGGTATGTTGGCTAAACATGCCCCTTTTTTTTTGGTTATACGTATAATGAATAAAAAATGAATGTCAACAAACGGACATATCTTGTTATATTTGTCATATAAATTTAAACTAAGTTATTATGAGTACGATTATTGATATTATTGCCCGTCAGATATTAGATTCCCGTGGTAATCCCACGGTAGAAGTCGAAGTGTATACCGATACCGGAGCTGCCGGCCGTGCCGCTGTTCCTTCCGGAGCATCTACAGGAGAGCATGAAGCAGTAGAATTACGTGATGGAGGACAGGATTATATGGGAAAAGGCGTGTTGAATGCCTTACGAAATGTGAATTCTACCCTTCGTGAAGAGCTGGAAGGATGGGACGTTACAGATCAGATCGGTATCGATCATAAAATGATTGAACTGGACGGAACGCCCAATAAATCCAACTTAGGAGCAAATGCTATTTTAGGTGTTTCTATGGCTTGTGCGCATGCTGCAGCGCAAGAAACCAACCAGACTTTATATCGCTACATAGGTGGTATCAGTGCCAATATTCTGCCTATTCCTATGATGAACATCCTGAACGGTGGTTCACATGCTGATAACAGTATCGATTTTCAGGAGTTTATGATTATGCCTGTAGGAGCCGAATCATTCACTCATGCCATTAAGATGGGATCTGAAATTTTTCATCACCTGAAAAAGGTTCTTAAAGCCAAAGGTTATTCCACAAATGTTGGAGATGAAGGTGGCTTTGCGCCGAATTTGAAATCCAACGAAGAAGCCATCGAAATTGTGATCAATGCGATTAAAGAAGCAGGATATAAACCAGGCGGAGATGTGTATATTGCACTGGACCCGGCTTCTTCAGAATATTACCTGCCGGAAGAAAAGGTATATCATCTGAAATGGTCTACCGGTGAAAAGCTGAGCCACGAACAAATGGTTGATTTCTGGAAGAAATGGACCGAAAAGTATCCGATCATTTCCCTGGAAGATGCCATGGATGAAAATGACTGGGACGGATGGAAGAAATTAACCGAGGCTATTGGAGATAAAGTACAGCTCGTTGGTGATGATCTTTTTGTTACCAATACAGAGCGGTTATCCAAAGGTATTGAAAACGGTATTGCCAATTCTATTCTGATCAAAGTAAACCAGATCGGCACACTTACCGAAACTCTGGATGCTGTAAATATGGCGCACAAAGCCGGTTATACAGCCATTATCAGTCACCGCTCCGGAGAAACCGAAGATACTACGATTGCCGATCTGGCAGTGGCTTTGGGTACCGGACAGATAAAAACCGGTTCAGCCAGCCGCTCCGACCGCATCGCAAAATACAACCAGCTTTTACGAATCGAAGAAATGCTGGATGTGGATGCTTATTTCCCCGGCGATGAGTTCAAGTATGCGAAGTAAACATGAGATTTTAATAAATTACAGGCTGTTCTTTTGAGCAGCCTTTTTTGTTGCCATGAATGCACGACTGGATGTTATGAAGATGGGAAAAATGGAAAAACGGCCACACCTTTGAAAATAGAAATACGGTGTGGCCGTTTTTCCATTTTTCCTCTCTACTCCCCCAAAAGTGCTGTCATCCCGCTGGAGTTTTTTGTAGCGAAGCGGAAAAAAATGTCTCGATAGCAATCGGGAGAGGGATCTCCCGGCGAATAGTCGCGACATTTTTGTTTTTTAGCTTTTTCTATTTTCGCACCATCGTACTATCGTACCATCGGCACGCCAAATCGCACCATCGATAACTTACCATAAAAACCCAAAGACCTGTCAGTTGAAACAATTTTTGATCTTGCTCACTGAGGATATTGTAAAAATCGTATTTTTGACTAAATATTAATTTCGATAATTATGCGTGAAATACGAATGGTTGACCTGAAAGGCCAATATGAAAAAATAAAGCCTGAAATCGATCAGGCGATGAATGAAGTCATTGAATCAACAGCTTTTATAAATGGTCCGGCAGTAAAGACTTTTGCTTCTAACCTCGAAAAATATCTGGATGTAAAGCATGTGATCCCTTGCGGTAATGGTACGGATGCTTTACAGGTAGCCCTTATGGCATTGGATTTAAAGCCGGGTGACGAAGTGATCACCAGCACGTTCACCTTTATTGCTACGGCTGAAGTTATTGCCTTGTTAGACCTTAAACCGGTTTTAGTGGATGTAGACCCGGATACGTTTAATCTGGATCCGGAAAAAGTGGAAGAAGCAGTTTCCGAACGCACAAAAGTGATCATTCCTGTTCATCTTTTCGGTCAATGCAGCGATATGGACCGGATCATGAATATTGCCCGCAAACATAACCTCTCCGTGGTTGAGGATGCCTGCCAGGCTATTGGCGCAGACCATCAGTCGGAAGACGGAAAAACCAGAAAAGCCGGGACCATTGGAGATATAGGCTCCATGTCGTTCTTTCCTTCCAAAAATCTGGGAGCCTTCGGAGATGCCGGCGCTGTATTTACCAATAATGACGAGCTGGCTAAAAAAATGCGCGGAATAGTTAATCACGGTTCGTTCAAAAAATACTACCATGAATATGTAGGCGTAAACTCCCGCATGGATACCCTTCAGGCTGCTATTTTGGATGTCAAACTGAAATATCTTGATAATTACATTGAAGCCCGCCAAAAAGCAGCTAAATATTATGATGAAAAACTCAATCATCCTAAGATTTTAACTCCTGAGCGTTCTGAATTTAGTACTCACGTTTTTCATCAGTATACATTGAAGCTGGCCCCGTCGGTTGATCGTGAAAAAATGAAGCAATACCTAAAAGATAAAGGAATACCTTCGATGGTCTATTATCCCGTTCCCCTGCATTTGCAAAAAGCTTACCTTGTTGACGGGAAAGGCAGAGGTTCTTTACCTGTTGCTGAACAACTGTCGGAACAGGTTCTTTCATTGCCGATGCATACAGAATTAGATCAGGACCAACTGGAATATATTGTAAAAACAATTTTGAAATTTCTGGAATCATGAGTGAACAAAAAAAATATTTCGCCCACAAAACAGCTGTGATTGATGAAGGCTGTGAAATAGGAGAGGGCACAAAGATCTGGCATTTTTCTCATATTATGAAGAACAGTAAAATAGGAGAAAAATGCAATTTCGGACAAAATGTAGTCGTATCACCGGAGGTTATACTGGGCGATAACGTGAAAGTGCAAAACAATGTATCTATTTACACCGGCGTTGAATGCGAAGATGATGTCTTTTTAGGACCTTCCATGGTGTTTACCAATGTTGTTAATCCCAGGAGTGCAGTTAACCGTCGTGGCGAATATGTAAAGACACTGGTGAAAAAAGGAGCTACCATTGGTGCCAATGCAACAATTATCTGCGGACATACCATTCACGAGTATGCTTTTATTGCAGCAGGTGCTGTTGTTACCAAAGATGTAAAATCCTATGCCCTGGTTGTCGGTAATCCCGCACGCCATGTGGGATGGATGAGTGAATACGGTCACCGGCTAAACTTTGACGAAAATGGAATTGCATACTGCCCCGAGAGTAAAGAAAAATACCAGCTTAAGGACGATGTGGTGAGGAAAGTTGCATGAGTTGATTAGGTTGATTAAGTTGA
>JBNJGZ010000023.1:0-23583 GCA_051748065.1 Bacteroidota bacterium | reverse complement strand
GGCCGGCAAATTGGAATACATAATTCACTGCAATAAATGAAGGAACATAAGCCTGTGTTTCTCTTGGCAGAAAAGGCCTGATCTTCCAGAAATCCATTTCTCCGCCTGCCCTTCGGATAGCTCTGTTGATATTTCCGGAGCCCGCATTATAAGCTGCCAAAACCAACAACCAGTCGTCATATCTTGCATATAAATCACTTAGGTGCTGACACGCTGCTTCTGTAGCTTTATACATATCATACCGCTCATCCACATACATTCCTACATCTATATCATACATCCTGGCAGTTCCAATCATAAATTGCCATAATCCTGAAGCACCAGCCCAAGAGCGCGCCTCCTGATGTAAGGCGGATTCTATAATGGATAAATATTTCAATTCCAAAGGAAGATTATATTTGTCCAACATTTCTTCATAGATATCAAAATAGTATCCCATCCGACTCAATACCCTTGAGGTCAACACCTTCCTCTTTAAAAGATACAGCTTTACATATTGATCTGTAACCTCATTATAGGTTAGTTCAATCGGAGTAAGGGCATTTATTGAATCGAATTTCTTCTTCAATATAGAATCATGGAGTGAATTAGTAATCAAGGAATCAATTTTTTTACTATTATAATCTGCCAGAGTATCAAACAGGATATCATTGGGTTTGTAAAATTTTTCATTGACCCTTTGTTCCCATTGTAACAGAAGCGAATCACGGTTTGTATTTATGGTGTCTTTCTCAGAAGCAAAGGAATGAACAGGCTCTCCCCATCCTAAGATCAATATAAATAAAGTCAGTATCAGTAGTTTTAAATTCCTCATAATTGTTTCGTGTCTAATTTGGTTTTACTAAGAACACTTAAATTCCTTTACATTTTTTAACCCATTCCCTCTAATACAAAGCAAACAAAAGAACAAAAAGGTTCATGCTCATATTGTTAATTTTTGTTGATATAATGAATAACACATCATATATCATTTTATTATCTGGATAAAATCCATTTTTGTGGGTTTAGTTTCTCTGGTTGTCCGCTGGATTTGGCTCTCCAAATCTGGAAATTAATTTCGGTCTCCCCCGAACTGTTTTCTGTTTTCACTGTGCCAATCACGTCACCGGTTTCTACCTGTTTCCCAGGAGATACTTCCACAGCTTTTAAGTTATCATATAATGTAAAATAATCTCCATGCTGTATCAGTACTGCTTTTTTGTTACTGATACTGATTACTTTTGTGACCTTGCCTCCAAAAACTGCTAAAGCTTTGGAGTTAGGAGATGTGCTAATTGTAATTCCATTGTTTATTTCCTGAATACCCTTTAACTTTTTATGAGCATGGCGGCCAAAAGTACTGGATATCTGCCCCCGTTTTGTCGGCCAGGGTAGTTTGCCTTTATTACTGGTAAAATCATCCGATAAAGCCACCTGTTCAGGAGTCAATTTAAACTCGGGTGTCCTTGATTCTTCTTCCGGTTGTTCTGAAGCTTTAGCCATTTCAGCAGCAATGATACGTTCAATTTCTTTTTCCAGCTTTCTGGCTTGAGCCTGTTTTTGCTTAAGCTCTGTTCTTAACTGGCTCTCCCGGTTTTTCAATTCTTCAATAGCCTGATTCTGCCCTTGTTTCTCACCTTTAAGTTTCTGTCTTTCTTGCTCTTTCTGCGCCAACAAGTTTACTTTTTGTTCTGTATCTTCTTTTAGTTGGGCAATTTTTTTATTTATATTTTGCTTTTTCTCCCGGATAAGTTCTGCTTGCTTCCGGCGGAAATTATTGTACTGCCTTAAATATCGCAATCTACGGTAAGCCTGATCAAAGCCATCTGCAGAAAAAATAAACATCATTTTATGATACCGGGATTTTATTTTATAGGCGTGATAAATCATTTCAGCGTACTCTTCTTTTAATTCCTCCAACTCATGGTTAAGGTCATCAATTTCAGACTCGTTCTCATTGATCTGTCTTTTTAAATACTCTACTTCTGAACTGATAGTGTTAATTAACTGTTCTCTGCTGTTAATTTGTCTATTGATAAGATTGAGTTGACTCAGCGTAGTTTTTTTATTCTTTTTCGTCTCGGATAAAAGCTTGTTTGTATAACGAATATCCTGTTCTATCTTTTCTTTCTTTTCTTTCAGCTTTTCTTTTTTATCCTGGGCATACAGAGGCACGGACAAAATTCCATAAAAAATCAGAGCGATAAAACAATATTTTAAAAAAGCATGTGGCATAACAGGATTTATTTTGCAAAAATAAGCAAACAATGGCTTATCTGGGCAAATTTTCGACGTTCAGTTTTTTGTATTTTGGATTGATAGAAAAAGGAAATTGCTGTTTTTCTGAAATATCAAGATTTTTATACGTCAGATGTATTTTTGATATTGCTCCATCGTTTATCATTCCTTTAACCAGAGTGGGAAACATCATATTTTCCTTGCTTTGATAATCAGAATAATCAAATGAGACCAAGCGATTTTGCGGCTTTAATTGCTCTACACGTATTTTACAAAGCTTATAATTCTCCGGATTTACTCTGTATTCTTGCCGGGTATTTTTAGCATAAGACTGATCTGACTGGAAATCATCTTTTTCTCTTAAAACGTGAAGGTTCTCCAACGTATCTGTTTGCCAACTATAATATGACTCGATTACGGGCATATTCCCGATTAGGATTTCCTGAAATGACTCGAATGGAATATCTATGCCTATTAAATTCTGGATTGCACTATATTTTTCAATAAAATAGGTTTGTTTTAACCGGTTAATCATTTTCACTGAATCGGGAGTAACCATAAGCCGGGCAACCTCAAAGCCAAATCCGGGAGTAATGGAAACCCAGATGACGCTATCTTTCTTCATTCTCAGATTGGCCTTAAACCGGAAGTTACCGTCTTCTGATTCCAGTTTTCCAGAAATTTTGGCTTGTAGCCAATCATAGTGAAAATTGGCTTCTTCGGATTTCTCGGACAATTTTTTCAATTTCTCCATTTCAATATCCGAAGGTTCGGAAGTTGTTTTTTTCCATGATTTACATCCCGCCAGAAAAACTAAACTAAGAAATAACAACAACCCATATTTTAACAGCCTTATTTGCATTTTCTTTTTATGGATTTATAGTTTGTTTATCGATTTTTCTCTTTAATTCATCTAAGTTTTTGTCTTTCTTATAGGCTTTTTTCCAATATTGAAGCGCTTTATCCTCTTCTCCGGTCATATATAGACAATCTCCATAATGTTCCAGGATTTCACTGCTTTTATTTTTAGCATTTTTTAATGCTTTCTGCAGATATTTTAAAGCCTCTTCATATTTTTCCTGTTGAAACAATACCCAACCATGTGTATCAAGATAGGTTGCATTTTCCGGATGTTTATCCACCACTTTTTTGCTCATTTTGTGGGCTTTAGAAAGCTTCTCGCCCCGCAAAGCTAAAAAATATGCATAATTATTAAGTACATACGAATTTTCAGGATCAATATCCAAAGCATTTTCAAAAGCATTTTCCGAAGCTTTGTATTCTTCTGTTTTTTGATACTGGTCCCCCAGCGATGCATAAAAATCCACTTTAAGCTTTTTGTCTGAAACAAAATATAGTCCGTTCTCCAACGTCTTTATTGCTTTTTGTGGTTCCGATAAGCGACTGTGAGCACTTCCTTTTAAGAAATACAAGACCGGTTTTCCGGGGAATAGTTCTATCGCATTTCCTGCATAACGCGTAGTCTTTTCATATTTTTCCTGTTGGAAATAAAGCTTCAGAATTTGCTCCCAAACAGGGTACCGTGTACTATCCATTTCAAGAACTTTCTCAAAAGATGCTAAGGCTTTTTCATTTTGATTGTTTTTTAAATAAAAATCCCCCATTAATGAGTGTGCAATAGGATTTTCGGGGTGGGCTTCCATTAATTCCTCTAATAGAATATCTTGTTGCTTTTGTAAAGAGTCTGATCGCTCGGAAATGGAATAATAAGACATCAAAACCTCCACTTTGGCATCAATAGTAAGGTCTTTATTTCCAACTGCCTGCTTCAGGTGCTCAAAAGAAGCTTCATTATTACCCGTTTTCCTGTATTGTTTAGCTAACATAAGGTCTGCCCATCCTTCATCTTTTTTGGAGTCTTTAAAACTTTGTATAACCTCCAGGGCTTTTTCAGGTTTATCTGCTTTATTGTAAAGAGCAATAAGTTCCCGGTAGTAGTCGGGGTTTGTTTTATCCTTTTTTAAAAGTTCGAGGGCAACTTTAGCTGCTTTTTCATAATCTTCAATTTCTTGTAGTATTCTGATTCTTCGTTGCAAAGATTTCTCAGATGTTTCTGCAATTTGTTCAATCTTGTCGAGGATATCCAGGGCATTTTCATAATTCCCCATATAACGTTCCACCTGATATAAATCCCGGTAATACTCCAAATTATTCTTCTCGTTATCAATTAACCAATTTAGCTGTTCCCGTGATTTTTTAAGTGCCCCTGTTCTTTGATACAGGTCAACCAGTAGTTTCCGGTACCAGGCATTACTCGTATCAATTGTTGCGGCTTTTTCAGCAAAAACCAATGCAGACTCAAATTCGCGCAAGTTGGAATACATTCTGGCCATTTCAAATAACGCAGCATCATGATTCGGATTTTTTTCCAAAACCTCACTATAAATTTCAATTGCTTTATCGTTATTGCCAATTAAAGCTTCCTTTTTACCTTCAATAAACTTAGTTGTAACAGCCAGACTATCCTGATAATCCAGGACTACCTCTTCTTTTTCCTCTTTATCACCTGCCGAATGAAAAATGCTACAACTCGTCATGAAAAGTAACATCAGCAGCGTAATAAGTTGAATCGTTTTGTGCATAATATAAATTTAAGATAACTGAGTAAAATCACCGATACTCACATCAGCAACTCTTCCCATATACTTAACGTAGTTACCTACCATTGAGTTGTCCATGTTTGTATTTTCCAGTAAAGAATTTGACTGAATAATACTTTTTGTAATAATAGAATTTTCAATATGTGTCTCGGAACCAATGGAGACATGCGGGCCGACGATGGAATTTTTAATAACTGCATTTTCTCCGATATAACATGGCTCAATGATAATAGAGTTGTGTTTTTGGACGGTATCTGCAATTTGCTTTTCGATATTATTAATTTCCAGAATACGCTGATTTGTATAAACAGTAGCATTCTTATTTCCGCAGTCCAGCCATTCATCCACAGCACCTGTATGAAACTTTGTGCCTTTATTCATCATATTTTGCAGAGCATCTGTTATTTGATATTCGCCACCTTTAATTACATTATTATCTACTAAATATTGTAATTCATTTTTAAGATAGGCTCCGTCTTTGAAATAATAAATACCAATAATGGCTTCATCAGATACAAACTTTCCGGGTTTTTCCACGAATCCATTTATTACTCCATCTGCATTTTTCGTCACAACGCCAAAATCAGAAGGATCTTTTACATGATGTGTCCAAATAATTCCGTCCTTGTCTTCATCCATCTTAAAGTCAGCCTTGAAAAGGGTATCCGCAAACGCCACAACAACTTTGTCTTTCAATGAGGGTTCAGCACACATGACTGCATGAGCTGTACCAAGAGCTTCTTTTTGATAATAAATCGTTCCTTTTGCGCTCAGGTTTTCCGCAATTTTCTTTAGTTTATTTTCCACTTCTTCACCAAAGTCTCCAATTATATAAGCGATTTCATCAATGGGTTCTGTTGTAACCCGGACAATGTCTTCGACCAAACGCTGAACGATCGGTTTTCCGGCAATTTTAATCAAAGGTTTCGGGGTTGTTATAGTATGTGGGCGCATGCGCTTACCCTTTCCGGCCATTGGAATTATAATCTTCATATCTCTGGTTTTTTTAATATTCGCATCTTATTTTTTTATCTGTCTGATCTTTATGTGTTTTTATACTGTCCTCTGATTGCTATTGACAAAAATAACAATGTTATAAATAGTCACCCAAAAGATAAAATGTTTTTATGTAAAAATGTAGAATTACACCCCCGTACTTCCGAAACCACCTTTTCCTCTTTCTGTTTCTTCCAGGACATCTACTTCTTCCCATTTAACTGTTTCATGCTTTGCAATGATCATCTGGGCAATGCGTTCTCCATTCTTAATTTCCACATTTTCATTGGAAAGGTTAACCAACACGACTTTAACTTCTCCACGATAATCCGCATCAATAGTTCCCGGACTATTTAACACAGAAATACCTTTTTTTACTGCCAGTCCGCTACGCGGACGCACCTGGGCTTCATATCCTTTGGGAACTGCAATATATATCCCGGTAGAGATTAATTGCCGTTCCAGTGGTTTTAAAACGACCGGCTCTTCAAGATTTGCATTTAAATCCATCCCTGCAGAGTTCTCTGTTGCATATCGTGGCAATGGATTTTTACTTTTATTAACTATCTGAACATTCATTTATAAACGTATTTTTTTTGATTTATTTTTTTTCTCATATTTCGACTTGATTTCTCATACAAAAATATATAAAAGTATTCGTTTGTATCTGAAAGAAATGTCATCTATTCATCTGCATTTCTATTATCATCCTTTTGCAATCCTTTTAAGTTCTGCTTTTTCCAAGAAATAAGTAATGGTTACGAAGGAAAGCAAAATAAACGAATGAACACTCCATTTTATCACTTCGGTTTGAATGTTTAATTTATCAGCTACTGCGTACAAGACCACAGCCAATATAATATAAAATACGATTCTGGGCACGTTATAGTTTACCGGATAGTATCTGCGTCCGACAAAATAGGATAACAGCATCATTGTTCCATAACAGGCAAATGTAGCCCAGGCCGACCCCATATAACCAATTCTCGGAATAAGATAAAAATTCATAATTAATGTGATGGCTGCTCCTATCAATGATAAATAAGCTCCAAACCGGGTTTTATTAGTCAGTTTATACCAGATCGACAGATTATAAAAAATCCCCAGAAATAAATTCGCCATAAGCAGTATTGGAATAACACCCCGGCCTACCCAATACTTTTCGTTGATAAAGTGAATAATGATATCCAGATATAACATGGTTCCCAGGAAAATAACAGACCCTGCAACCACAAAATATTTCATAAGCATAGCGTACAATTCTTTGGCATCCCTATTTTGGGCTTTAGCGAAGAAGAAAGGTTCGGCAGCATAACGATAGGCCTGGATAAAAAGCATCATCAGGATTGAGATTTTGTAACAAGCTCCATAGATTCCCACCTGCCGCATTGCTACATTTTCGGGAAGCAGGTATTTTAACAGAATACGGTCAATGGTTTCATTCATAATCCCGGCTAATCCAAAGATTAATAATGGTAGAGCATAAATAACCATTTCTTTCCATAACCGGAAATTTAACTTGCGTTCTATCTTCAGAAATTCAGGAGAAAGCAGCAACATTTGTGTAATGCTCGCAAAAACATTGGCCATAAAAATATGACTAACTTTGGGTTCCCCGGAATGAACAAGGGAAAATACATCAGCTAAAACAGGAACATCATTGGTGATAGTCCATGGAATACCAACAAGTAATAGTAAATTCATTCCAATGTTAACACCAATATTTGTAAGCTTTACAATGGCAAAGCGTTTGGGTTTATTTTCAGCTCTTAATCGGGCTAGAGGAATAGCTGAGACGGCATCGAAAGCAACAATCATGGCCAGGAAATAGATATATTCCTGATTTTGTGTGTAGCGAATGAGTGAAGCCAAATCGTTTGAAAACATAAACACCAGTAGCAGAAATAAACTGGTTGTGGAGATAATCGACATCATTACTGTAGAGTAAACAGTCTGTTTACTCTTTCCATTTTTCTCATTGTAGCGAAAATAAGCTGTTTCCATCCCATAAGTAAGGATAACCATGAGAAATGCTACATAGGCATAAATTTCAGTAACCACCCCGTACGATTCGGGCATAAAAATCCATGTATGCAAAGGAACCAGAAGGTAATTTAAAAAACGTCCCAGTACAGTACTAACGCCATAAACGGCTGTCTGGCCGGCCAGTTGCTTCAGCGGATTTCCACTCATAGCGCAAAAGTAAATAAATTAGACGGTGCACGGAAGAATTACTCTTTAATTTGTGGTAATTCAACATAAAATGTTGTTCCTTCATTTTCTATCGATTCAAACCACACATGTCCACCGCTGTTATTGACAATATTTTTTACCATCGTTAATCCTAACCCCATACCGCTGCTTTTTGTAGTAAAGCTGGGTGAAAAAATATTTTCACGTTTTTCCACAGGGATGCCTCTTCCATTATCTGCAATGCTCACGATCAATTTGTCCTCTTCCTCATCAATACGAATTTGTATTTCTCCTGTTTTCTCTTTAGGGATAGCATATATCGCATTATCTAAAATATTATTAAAAACGCGGGTTAAGTGTTTGTAATCGGCTCTCACATAGGTATTTTTAGCATTATTGTTATAATAAAGCCGAACATGTTCATAATTGCTGTACAAATCAATGGCATGGGAGATTACTTCTTCCAAATCGATAACTTCAGGTTTCGAAACCGGCATTTTAGCAAAATCCGAGAACTCTGATGCTATCGCCGCCAGATTATCTATCTGATCGATTAATGAATCAGTAACATTTTTAAGTTTTTGTTCCCAGTTGGGTTCGTTGGACTCATAAGCCCGCTGAAGCATTTGAACGTTAAGTTTCATAGGCGTAAGCGGATTCTTAATCTCATGGGCAACTTGTTTTGCCATTTCCCGCCATGCCGATTCCTTTTGTGAACGCATCAATAAATCCGCATTGCGCTCTAACTCATCGATCATTTTATTATATTCCTGAATAAGCTCCCCTATTTCGTCTTCTTTATTCCAATGTATCTTTTCGTTTGAAGCCCCTAATTTTATCTTTCGCATTTGTGCTTTAATCAAATTAAGAGGTCTTGTAAAATAATTCGATAGCAGAAAAGCTAATGCCATAGAAATAGCCAGCAAAAGAACATAAATATTAATGAAGGATGCTAAAAATCCCGTAATTTCCCTCTCGAGTTCTCTTTGTTTAGCGTAATAAGGCAGATTCAAATAGGCAATAACTTCATTTTGATTATTTCGAAAAGGCATATAAGCCGAAGAATATTCCAGTTCGCCCAGCTTTTCTTTATTGATAATAATTGTACGTTCCTGTTGCTTTATCTGATGCAACAATTTGCTGTTCATCTGTTTTGACATCAACCCATTTTCATATATCTCGGGTCTTGAAGTGGCTATGAGTTTGCCTTCGGTATCATACATGTTTATATCACTAAAAAATACGCTGGCAAACTTATACATGAGATTATTGACATAAGAATGCATGCTTGAGTCAATTTCTGTTGATTCGGAAATTTTGTGTTCCACTTCTATGAGTATGGAATGGGCCTTTTCTTCAAGTTGTTTCGCATTTTTCTCCTGGCTTATATTGTATAAATATTTCACGGAAAGGATACCAATAAGGAAAAATGAAATTAGCACTACGACAAACATGACAAATTGCAAGCGGGATTTAAAGTTTTTATTTAGCACCCGAAACATATCAGGTTTTATGATAATGCTAATGATAAGGAAAAACAGCAACAGAAAAACCAGGACATAAGCAAACGGAGCAAGCATTTCCCAAAAGCCATGCATCTTCTTGCTTATGATAATAGCTTCGTGTTCACTCATCGGATAATAATAATGACTATAGTTATTGTAAGTAAAAAAATGCTTTTTGTTATTCTTTTTTCCGGCTATTTGTTCCATATCAATCACATAACTATAGTCGCCAATTGATGCAATGAGCTCTCCATTTTTATATTTTGCCATGCTGTATTCTTTTGAGAACAAATCAGATCGTTGCACATCTTTATCAATCAATAGTTCGGGATAAACAAGACCTTCCGGAGCAAATTTAGCGTCTAGTTCAATATACAGATTGTAGGGTTCCTCGTGTAACCTGTTCTCGTCAGGGAAATTCAATCGACCAATATAACTTGAGAACCAGGGGTCTTTGTTAAGGTAAAACAGGTTTTTACTAAATGTAAAATATCCCTGTTCACTAATCATAGTTTCAAAAAAGTCATTACAATTCTGTGTAACGCCATCCGAGCTTAATACCAACTCGTCCGTAGGTTTGCAAAGCGTAAACTGGATATTATAGCGATCCCAATAGCCCTTAAAATACTTATGCAGAATATATGATATTACCAGATCTTCACCACCCTCCTGATTATAGTGTTCTAACAGGATTTCTAATTTCTCGTCGCTGAGCATTTTCTTTTCAATGTCCAAAAACATACTCTCGGCAACAGGGTCTTGTTTTGCAGCTATTTGGCTGGCTCCTACCTCTCTTTTTTCCCGCTCTTTTTGTTGGTTATTATATTGGAGAACAAAAGTAATGATGGCTGTAAAGACCAATAAATTGATCGTTATTACAGGTGCTGCGATAAAGGACTTCAAAAAATATTTTTCCAATATAAAAAGTAACAGCAAGCCGAAGATAACCGAAAAGACATTCCAATCAACCGAATCCCAAAATAGTCTGACAAATAAGTAGAGGGCCGAAGCAATCAATAGCGCATAAATAGCATTCAAGAAAGAACTATGGTTTTTAATAAATCTTAATAACTTGACCATAATTAAATACAAGGAGGCAATGACCATAAATAATCCTAAAAATGCAATAATGGTAAAGAAATCAACCGAAAATACCTTATGCAGGTTTAACATAATGGAAGAATGCATCACCATGCTGGTAATTAATACATAGACAAGCTTCAATGCGATAATCAGGATAATAAAAATGCTTGCATTAATCAGTATACTCAAAACCGGTTTATTATTCGGCAGTTTTAAATGAACATTTTTATAGATAGCAATAGCAATGGCAAGCAAGGTTAAAGCTGTTAAAAACATATCGCCTAAAGACGGTATAAAGTTACTAAACCCCAGTATTGCAGGATCAAAAAGTTCAGACTGGTGAATATAATCCGGAAAATTAAAGTACGCAATAAGTAATCGTACAATAATTACATCTATCGAAAAAAACAATACAAACAAACGCGGTCTGGAAGGAAACGGATTTAAAAAGCGATGCCCATGATAAAGCATAGCAAACAAAAACAACAGGGCAATGGTGAAAAGAATAAACAATATTTTATGTTGAACATCTTGTAAAGTAATTTTATCAGGTATTTTCAAATAAAAAACCGTTTCGCCCTCAAATTTCACCGGCAGTCCTGTTTTCTGTTCTGAAATGTTTATTCCATTGGGTATGCTTAGTTTATGATGAAAATCATTCTCAAGATACTCATTTTCATGCGGATATTTATTCTTAATAACCAGCAGGCCGATAACAACTTTATTATTATATTCTTTTTTTCGAATAAGGGTATAGGCATTTTCAAATTGCTCAAAAGATGAATCAAACCGAAAGGGGTCATATTCATATTTAACGGGAAGTCTGTTGTTTGACCATACTATAAGGCGATCATTTTCATAGACCAGATACTGCTCTTCCACTTTCTGAGCTATGTTTCCATTTTCTTTATGAATAAACTGCTCGATTCCTGTAGAATCCAATTTAATCATACTATCCAAAGCTGTATCCATTCTTTGAGCCTGACTTTCAAGAAAAGTATTCAATTCCTGAGTCAGATAGTCTTTCGAATAATGATTACGGTAATACTGGTTTAAAATGATCTGTACTACCATTGCAGAAACAAAAAGTAAAAAGAAAAAACCGGCCTTTGTTATTTTCTTATCCTTTATCATGTAACAACATTTTGTTTGTTTACTGTCTAAAATACAATCAGACAGTCTGAATGATTACGGTTATTAAAAAAGACAGGATTTATTGCACAAATCAAGCCAAACACAGCGGTTTTTTTCTATCTTTTTATTACACCGATTTTAGAAAAACGACTCCGGTTTATCCGGGGACGCTAATATCGTTTAATATTTCAGGTTAAAAATAAGCGTTTATTCGTGCAATTCATAAAATAAATTGCACTTTTCTTAAAAAGCACATCATGTTCCTGACAGACAGCGATATAGCAGCAAGCTTAATTAATGCCGATTTAAGCTGATTTTATTCCTTTTTTGAAGGATACTTCGTCAAAAGGCAAAAATTCCTCTAACAAAAAATATAGGCTTATTTTTACAAAAATGGTGTTACTTTAAATTTTGTCCATCTTTTCCGAGGATATAAATTACGCTGGAATAATTCGTATTCTTTGCTGCTTTAAAATTGGACTTAATTCCTTTTCGAATAGCATTCCAATAATTTACTTTTCCATTTTTGTATTTTTCACTAAGCATACTAACATAGAATGCGTCAAATTTCATAGGATAAACATCCTTCACATGGAAATTATGTTTGGCTGCTAATTTTTGTATATCTTTTTGTTTGAAATGATAAAGATGGCGAGGAACATCATAAGCTGCCCAATGTTCTCCATAATATTTCGCATCATAAGACTCCGGATTCGGAACAGCAATAACAATAATTCCCTTATTCTTCAGCAAGCGATAAATTGTTTGCATGCGTTCATTCAAATCGGGCACATGCTCCAAAACGTGCCACATAGTAATAACATCAAAACTCTCATCTTGTAAATCCTGAAGATATTCCTCCTCATTGACCGGGAGTCCATATTCCTGTATAGAAAAGTTTCTTGCATCTTCATCCGGTTCAATTCCCTGCACCTCCCATTTACTATGCTTGCAGAAGTTCAGAAACTCTCCTGTACCGGATCCAATATCCAGTATTTTACTTCCGGGCTTATACACTTTAATAATTTGATACTTTTGTTTTATGGTATATGCTCGAACAAATTTATAAATCCCATTAATAAATCCTTTATTGGTATTTGAATGAGATATGTACTCTTCCGACTTATAATATTTTCCAAGTTCATCAGGAGAAGGTCTGGGATTAGTAAGTAAAAAACCACAATTATTACATTGGCCAATGGTAAAGTCTTCTTTTGATAAGAACCAATCTTTTAAATGCAAAAAGTCGTCAATTTGCTCATTATCACAAACCGGACATTTATCTAATGTTTCCATTTTTTTCTGTTCCACGTGAAACTATTTTTTACGCCCCAAATGTATTAAAAGTACAGAAATATCTGCAGGAGAAACGCCACTAATTCTGGAGGCCTGTCCTATATTTTTGGGTTTTATATTTTTAAGTTTTTCCCTGGCTTCATATGATAAAGCATGGATATCCATAAAATCCATAGATTGTGGTATTGGTATGGAATCCATATTCTGCATCTTTTCAGCTAAGTCTCTTTCCTTTTCGATGTAATCATAATATTTGGTAATAATTACAGCTTCTTGTAAGGCTTCTTCATCATTATCTTCTTCAAGCCGCCAGTATTCATCAAAACCTTCAACAACCGATCTCAACCCATCTACATCCACTTTAGGTCGTTTAATCAATGATTCAATTTTCACTTTTTGATTAATGGGTGACTCTCCTACGTGTTTAAAGTATTCATTCACCTCTTCCGGACGGACACTTTTATTTCTAAAATATTTCAAAGCCCGCTGTATTCTTGCCTTTTTTTCCAAAATCCTGTTATACCGATCTTTTCTGGCTAATCCCAGTTGATAGGACAATTCTGTTAAACGTAAATCGGCATTATCCTGACGAAGCAATATTCTGTATTCGGCCCGTGAAGTAAACATACGATAGGGCTCGTCCGTGCCTTTGTTAATCAGATCATCAATCAACACTCCGATATAAGCTTGCGAGCGTTTTAAAACAAACACTTCTTTTCCATTTATTTTATTATGTGCATTGATCCCGGCCATTAAACCAAGGGCAGCGGCTTCTTCATATCCTGTTGTTCCGATAATTTGTCCGGCCAAATATAAACCGGGTATCTTTTGGGTTTCCAGGGAATAATCCAGTTGTTTCGGTGGAAAATAATCATATTCAATAGCATAACCGGGCTGAAATATTTTGGCATTTTCAAAGCCTTCGATATTTTTTAATGCTTTAAGTTGCACCTCCAGGGGTAATGAAGAAGAAAACCCATTCACATAGACTTCGATAGTATTTATTCCTTCGGGTTCTATGAAAAGCTGGTGCTGTGTTTTATCTGAAAACCGGTCTATTTTATCTTCAATGCTGGGGCAATATCTCGGGCCTATTCCTTTTATTCTGCCCACAAACATGGGTGATTTTTCAAACCCGGTTCGCAAAATATCATGTACCTTTTCTGAGGTATAGGCTAAATAGCATGGTAGTTGATTTTCTACGGGCCTTGTATCCCTGAATGAAAACTTGCCGGGTTTTGCATCTCCGGGTTGAATGTTCAGTTTTGTATAATCGATTGTACGTCCATCAACTCTTACAGGAGTTCCGGTTTTCATCCGTTCAACTTCCAATCCCAGATTTTCTAAACTGGCTGTTAATCCTGTTGAAGATCTTTCTCCAATACGTCCTCCTCTGAGTTGTTTCTGACCGATGTGAATCATTCCGTTTAAAAAAGTCCCGGCAGTAATAATAACAGCTTCAGCAATAATCTCCAGGCCTAATTGAGTTTTAACACCTACAGTCTTGCCTTGCTCGACTAAAACCTCTGTGACGGTTTCTGTCCAAAAGTCTATATTTTCTGTTTGTTCCAACATCTCCCGCCAGATCTGCGAGAACTTCATCCGGTCATTTTGCGTTCTTGGTGAATGCATTGCCGGACCTTTGGAAAGATTTAGCATCCTAAACTGAATGGTAGAGCGGTCGGCAACTATACCCGAATATCCACCCATAGCATCTATCTCTCGAACAATTTGCCCTTTAGCTACTCCACCCATAGATGGATTACACGACATCTGGGCGAATCTTGTCATATCCATACTAATCAGCAAAACTTTCGAACCCATATTTGCTGCAGCGGCAGCGGCTTCACAGCCTGCATGACCTCCTCCTACTACAATTACATCATATTTTTGCAATACATTCATGTTTCACGTGGAACCTTTACCGTGTTAAATAGTAACTTTCTTTTGACTTCATTATATCAGACTCACTTTCGCTTCTATCATTATATCCTAACAAGTGCAACAACCCATGAACCATCACCCTATTTAGCTCGCTTTCGAACGATATTTGATAGTACTCAGCATTTGCACTTACTGTATCTGCAGAAATAAAACAATCTCCTTCCACAGGATTTCCTATGACATGATATTGGAAAGTGATAACATCGGTATAATAAAAATGTTGTAGATATCTCTTATTTATATCCAAAAGATAGGAATCGGAACAAAAAATAAAATTTAATGCTCCTATACTTTGACCTTCTTCCTTAGCTACATCAAGCAACCATTTTTGTGTTTTATCCTTATCCGGTAGTTCAATACTTACATCTTCGATGAAAAAATTTATTTCGGCTTCCATCTGCTATTCCTTGTATTTTTTCCCTGTCTATTGCTTTGAAAAACCTTAGGGGTAATTAAGTTAATCCAGAAAGTATTATTTGTTGCTTTTAATTTCTTCTCCCTGTAAGTACTGTTGAAAGGCATTTTTTCGCAATGCAGATAATTCGCTGTTTATGCTATTAATGGAAAAAATGAGTTCTATGTTATCTGGTTTTAATGAATAGTCGTCACATAAAAGGCTTATCATATAACTCAAATCACTATTATTGCCTACATGATCAAAAAGTCCTTCTATGTTGAATATCAAACCTTTGTGGCTGGATTTAAAGGATACATTCACCGATTCTTTATGTTGAGACTGGCTCAAGGTTTCAACCAGGCTAACTAAAATATTGCTATAGTAGCTATTAAAAATATTATATTCATCAGCAATCTTTTCTACAAATTGCTCAATCCGCCAACTTTCTTTTTGTACGTTTTTTAAATTAACACTGCTCTCCATTTTATCTTCCGAGATTTAAATAATATTCATTAATTTTATTTCTATAGAAAGGAGCCAATTCGGGTGGCACTAATCTTAATAATTCCGTTTCTTTTTCTTTCCCTCTTTTATACTCTAAAAATTCTTTAGGGTTACTATTTTCTTCTGATTTTGCCTCTTCCGATTTTCTTTTTTCCTCATACTCTTGTTCTCTTTTTGCCTCCTTGTGTTCAAGAAGTCTTGTCATAATTTCTTCTTGTCTTTCTAATATGTTTTCCTTAAGGATTTTATTCACCAGGTCTTCTTCTGTTTTCTCCATTTCTTTGAGGGTTTCACCAATAGACTTACTCTCAGGATTTCCTTTGCTCTGCATTTCTTTTCTTAACTGTTCAAGTCTCTTACGTATTTCCCTTTGTTGTGCAGCATTTCTGGCAAATTTTTCACTCATAGATTTCCCGTCTTCTCCTTTTTTCTTTCCCTTTTCCATTTCCTTTTTCATTTGCTCAAGGTCCTGCTTTAACTGCTTTTGCATTTGTTCAAGGCTTTGTTTTCCAGATTTACCGGGTTTAGGGTTATTACATTTCTTATCCCCCATTTTCCGGCCTTGTTTGCGCATCTGATTTTTCATGTTTTCCATGGATTCGGAAAGCATAAGCGCAATATTATTTAACCCTTTCATAATATATTGTTGGCGGCTGACACCTTCATCCTTATCTCTTTTTCGTGTATATCCGATAGTATTAAGCGCAAGCATAGACTCCATCGCTTTGCTCATATTACGGTCTATATCATTTAATTCTTTATTAACAAATGATTGTATCATGATTTGTCTTTTACTTAATGCATATAGGGAGTCTTTAACTTTCTGCAAGTCTTCTTTCAGGTCTTTCTGCTCCTGGATAAGCTCTACAAACTGAGGATCATCATTGGAAGTATTTTTAAAATCATTCATCAATTCCTCCTGCTCCAGTGATAACTTCAATGTATTATCCATAAGCTGACGTATAGAGCGTAAATCTTCTCCTTTTTGCTCCATCTCCATTTCCATCATCATATCCTGGAGTTTTTCAGAAAGATTATTCATCTTCTGTTTTGATTCCTGCTGACTTTGTTTCCCTTGTTTCTTCTTACCCTGTTTAATATCTTCCAATGATTTTTTTAAGCTGTTTTCCAAATCTTTTTCATCTTTCTCTGTATCTTCCAAATCCATGGGATCATCCAGTTCTTTATTTTTTTCCCTTGATTCTTCTAACTTTTTTTGAATATCATCAAACTCTTCATTAATATCTTCCTGTTTTTCTTCTTTATCCTCTCCGGATTTAATAGCTTCTTCCTGTTTTTCTTCAAGCTCCTTTAAGTCTTCAACTGCATCTCTGAAATCTTTCTCCACATCTAACCGCTTAAACAATTCCAGATTTCTTTCTAATTCTTTTTCCATATCCATATGCTCTTGCATCATCTGGTCCATTTGTTTACGGATCTTATCTTTATCTTCTTTATCGAGTAATTTTTTAAGCTCTTCTATTTTTTCCAACAACTCTTCATCCAACAGTTTTTCCATTAAATCTTTCAGTTGCTTTTCTTTTTCAAGAATATCTTTCTGTTTCTTACTCAGCTTATCCTCCTCCTTCGTTTTCTGCTCCAAATCTTTCTTCAGTTGTTCGATTTGATCTTTTAAGTTTTCCGAGCGTTCCAGAAATTCCTTTATAGCCTCTTTATCATCCCAGTCCAGATTTTCTTTTTCTACCATCTTTTTGCGAAGGTTTTCGAAATCTTTCTTCATTTTATCTATTTGTTCCGAAGCTTTCTTAGATTTTTCTTTAAAATCTTTGGTCTTCTTTTCTATTTGATCTTCAATTTCATCTTCAGATGGTTCTTTGACCTTACGAATACTTGTTTTTGAAGATTTAGGACCTTTAATTCTGTCATTATCCCAGACTTTAAAATAATAGTATAATTCATCACCCGGTTTCATTAGCGTATCATGCTGAAAAGTAAAATAAAAAGCTTGTTTGTTAATCCCTTTTTCAATGTTTACAGGTATCTGTTTATATTCCCCTTCTTCATTTACTTTCCAGGCAAAATTAAGTTTCGTAAACCCATAATCATCGCCGATTACTCCATTGAAGAAGGATCTCCCGGCAGAAGATGAATCATCAATCACATTAAGCTCAATTTCCGGATACTGATCAGGAACTACATTAACTTCAAAATCCATTGTATCCGTTGAGGTGATATATTCATTACTGCTGACAAGGCTATAGGAGAAATCATCCAATGCTTCTTTTTCAGTTACAAACTCGTCTTTTATACGAACAATCTCATCGTCCAGTAGCATTTTGATTTGTTCCGTATGACTAACATCAAAATTCCATGTTATATTTGTTCCACATGGAACAATAAGATCACCCGTGTTTTCAGTGCTCTCGTCCTCTTTTCCCGTATAACCGGGATAATCCATTTCTATGGTATAGCCTACAATTTCCGGCTTATTCCTTACTAAAATTTTATACTCCTGGCTTTCTACAATTCCATCTGTAACAATAAATTCTTTTTCGTTCCGGATGTTTTTTAGTGTTAGCGAATATTCATCCGGTGCTTTTTTTACAAACCTGTTCCTTTTGTTTCCGGATTTAAAAAATAATTTTTCGGGTCTTTGGTCTCCGCTGATCTTAACATTTAGCTGTAAATCGTCCCCTTTGGCGACTTCCAGTGACGAGTTTTCCAAATGTATATAAAATGGTTGTGGCCGTTCAAACTCCTTATTATAACTTGTGATCCTCTTTGTTGGCTCTACAATTATATCCGGTGCAGAAATAAGCAAGGCAATAAAAATCAATAAAGGAAGACTAAGATATTTCAAATACCTTCTGTTGACCCTGAAATCTATAATGCTTTTAAATTCAAAGGGTTTTAATTCTTTTGCTTTCTGCTCAATCGCTTGATTTAAAAACTGTTTGTCTGTTTCTCTGGCATTTCTCAGGTCTTCTAACTGTAATAAGTTGGTTAACTTATCATTCACATCTCTCATGTACTTTCCGATATACTGAGAGGCTTCCAGGTCAGAAATTGGTTTGCTGATTCCGTATATTTTAAACAGACTAACAAAAATGAATTTATAAAGTATAAACCCTGCATATACAAGGTAGGCATAAAAAATTAATTTCCTGATATCTGCATTGAAATAACCGAAATGTTCTGCTAAAACGATTACAAGCATCGCAGCCAAAAGACCTGTAACAGCAAATATAGCTCCACGTATCATCTGGTTCAGATGATAGCGGATAACAAACTTCCGTAGTTTTTTCTTAATTTCGTTTATCATATCTTATTCTCCACAAAATTAAACAATCTCCATACTATAATGATTAAAAAAGCTTATAAATTATATAACCTATATTATTCTTGCTTAAAACAAGTGTATATTTAGGTGTTAAACAAAACTCATTGAAAAGTTATATTTTTGTATCTTCCTTAAATGTCCTCTATGGAAAATAAATGGTTTGTAATAATAAATCCGAATGCGGGTAAACGTAAAGGGGAGCAAGATTGGACTAAAATCCATGAATTGCTTATCTACAAGGGTTTACATTTTGAATATACCTTTTCGGAGTATCATAAACATGCCATTTCATTAGCTTCTCAAGCTATTGAAAATGGCTACCGCCATTTATTAGCAATTGGTGGAGATGGTACAATTAACGAAATCGTAAACGGTATCTTTCAGCAAAATGTTGTTTCGCCAACTGATATAACACTGGGCGTTTTGACTATTGGAACAGGAAATGACTGGGGACGTATGTTTGATATCCCGATGGACTATGAAAAAGCTATTGACATAATCATTAAAAACAATGTTTTTTATCAGGATGTAGGATTTGTTCAATTTACAAATAGTACCGGCTTTGATTATCGATATTTTATTAATATCGCCGGCATTGGATTTGATGCCATCGTTGCAAAAAAAACCAATTCCCTTAAGGAAAGAGGTAAAAGCAACTCTTTATCTTATTTGACATCCCTGTTCAGCAGTTTATTAAAATACAAGCATCATAAAAGTGAAATATTCGTTGATGAGTCCAAACATAAGCTTAATACGAATCTTTTCAGCATGAATGTTGGCATTTGTCAGTATAATGGAGGAGGAATGAAGCAAGTGCCTAACGCTATACCGGATGATGGTTTATTTGATCTTACTATCATTTCAAAAGTACGAAAGTTTTCTGTGTTTCGTCATTTGCAAAAGATTTATCGCGGCACGCATCTAAAACTTCCTTATGTAAAATCTTTTCAGGCCAAAACTGTTATCATAGACTCCGCCTCTCCCATAAACCTTGAGGTGGATGGTGAGTCTCTCGGTCATACTCCAATGGAGTTCAGTATTATTCCCAAAGGCATAAAAGTCATTGCCGGGTGATCACTTATTGATCATCACTATACCACTCTACCGAGGATTTTTCTGTTTCAAATAATTTTAAAGAATGTAATCTGATATTTTCGGGAAGTTTCTCTTTAATAATGCGCGCAAATTCCACAATTAGATTTTCACTTGTCGGCTGAAAATTCTTTTCAATAATATTGGAAAATGCCGGTAGCTCGTATAATGCATCACCAAAGCACCCTTTTTTTACAAGAAGAGCATGGTCATAATGGTCAATAATTTCCATTTTCACAAGGTTCTTCAGTTGTTGAAAATCCATGACCATTCCCTCTTTTGGATTTTTAGGGTTATCTACAGGTTTTCCAATAACCGTTACAAAAAAACGAAACGAATGTCCGTGGATGTTTTTGCATGGGCCGTCATATCCAGGAAGAAAATGCGCCATTTCAAAACTAAATTCCCGTGTAATTCTGATTGTATTCATTTGTTATTTAAACGTTTACATATTTATCTATCGAAGGCAAGTCGCATCCCTCTTGGCTGATCGACGATTTCCCCATTGTGTGCCACCAAAATACCGTTGACAAAAGTATGAGTTATATTTGATTTAAATGTATAGTTTTCCATTGGTGACCAACCAGATTTATAAAACAACGACTCCTTACTCACTTTTGTCTCTTTATTATTATCGACAATCACCAGATCAGCCCAATATCCTTCTTTAATATATCCTCTGTGCCAGATTTTAAATAACCTCGCCGGATTATGAGCCATTTTTTGGACAATTTTTTCCAAAGACAAAAGATTTCTGTGATATAATTCCAGCATCATCAAAAGCGAATGCTGAATAAGGGGGCCTCCGGAAGGTGCTTTTAAATATGAGTTTTGCTTTTCCTTTAGCGTATGCGGGGCATGATCTGTAGCGATTACGTCTATTCTGTCATCCAGGACAGCTTGTAACAAAGCTACCCGGTCACTTTCTTTTTTTATGGCCGGATTCCATTTTATTAAAGTTCCTTTTTCATTATAATCCAGTTCATTAAACCACAAATGATGCACACAGGCTTCAGCAGTAACTTTCTTTTGTTCGGGAAACTCTCCTTTTTCTAAAAGTTCTAATTCCTTTTCTGTTGACAGGTGCAAAATATGCAAATGCGTATTATATTGCTCCGCCAGATGTTTTGCTTTAGATGAGGAAAGATAACAGGCTTCACTGCTACGTATTTGCGGATGCATTTTTACCGGAATTTCATCTTCGTATTCGTCTTTTGCCTTTTGAAGGTTGTCTTGTATTGTTTTTTCGTCCTCGCAATGCACGGCAACTATGGCAGGAGCATTTTTAAAAATATTCTCTAAAGCTTCCTGCTGATCCACCAGCATATTTCCCGTTGATGCACCCATAAAAACTTTTATGCCACAATTCTTTTCAATATCCAGGTTTTTTACTTCTTCAATATTGTCGTTTGTTGCTCCCAGATAGAAAGAATGATTGGCATAGGAACGCCCGTCCGCCAGTTTATATTTCTCTTCTAACAGTTCATTAGTAATTGTCTGTGGCTTCGTATTCGGCATTTCCATGTAGGACGTAACACCACCTATAACCGCTGCCTTACTTTCGGTACTAATATCTGCTTTATGAGTAAGTCCGGGCTCTCTGAAATGAACCTGATCGTCTATAATGCCGGGAAGCAATATTTTCTCTTTCCCATCGATAATATCGGCGCGATATTCATAATAAGCTAATGCACTTCCTTTAGGTAGTATCTTATTAATTCTTCCGTTTTCAATGAAAACACTTCCTTCAAATTGGGAATATTCATTGACAATAGTAATATCTTTTATAAGGTAAGAGTCTTTCATAGGTCTATACATTTTTAAATAACTATTACTTTCTACGATTTCAGGGGGCAGAAACATTATATAATTCCTAAACCTGAACTATTCTTAAATTAGCTGGTTAGCATACGCATTCCATTTACCAAAAATGGCTTAAATATGCGCACAAATATTAATAAAAGAAAAGAGTAAAGTCAAGTAAATTATTTAATCTTTGGATACTTTTTAAAGAAACTGCGAATTTTCATTTTAATAACTCCGAAAACAGCTTCTTTGAAAATAGACATATTCATTTTGGATTCTCCCCGGGTTCGATCTGTAAAGATGATAGGAACCTCCTTAATTTCAAAACCCATTTTACTGGCAGTAAATTTCATTTCAATCTGGAAAGCATATCCTGTAAAGTGAATATTATCAAGGTCGATACTTTCCAAAACTTTTCGCGTATAACATTTAAATCCTGCGGTAGTATCCTTAATTTTAAGTCCTGTAATAAATTGCACATATTTGGAGGCAAAATAAGACATGAGAACCCGTCCCATAGGCCAGTTAACAACATTAACGCCGGTAATATACCTTGAACCAACGGCTACGTCAGCTCCTTCTTCCGCACAGGCATGATAAAGCCTTGGTAAATCTTCCGGATTATGACTAAAATCCGCATCCATTTCAAAAATATAATCATACCCTTTTTTCATGCCCCATTTAAACCCGTGGATATACGCAGTGCCTAATCCAAGTTTGCCCTTGCGTTCTTCAATAAACAATTGCCCGGGAAATTCTTTTATTAATCCTTTTACGATATCCGCTGTCCCATCAGGGGAGTTATCTTCCACGATGAGAATATGGAATTCCTTTTCTAAAGAAAACACTTTCCGGATAATTCCTTCAATATTTTCTTTTTCATTATATGTCGGTATGATTACTATGCTATCAGCCACATTTTTTCTTTTGGAACTTAAACTTACAAATCTAATAAATAAAATTTTATTAACTTCTTAAATTTCGTTAATTTAGATCTAAATCTTTCTGGTTTTTCTTTTCACTCCAATGAAACGTTTCAATCATTTGATTGATATCTTCTTCAATAAAATTGATAACAGGCGCAAGTGAATCGTTATTGGGTTTGGTATTAAAATATAAGGCCCCCCGAACAAAATGCCTGCTACTGTCGGTTAGATAAAACTGATAGGGTGTTGCAGCCCCTGTACCTTTTATCTCATATACCAATCCATAAACCCCTGCAGAGTCATTTATAAATTTTCTTCTCTCAATAGCATTTGCTTTGGGAATATGCTTATCCACAAATTCATGAGCATCTTTTATCAGCTCGGGCAAATTATCATGCACTTCTTTATAAGATAAATGCAGTGTCCCTTTGAAGTCCGGATAAAAAATATTTATCCAGTTGTGTTTCCCTTTTGTCATATAATCATCTTTGATGACGGCATATTTAGGATATTCAAATGAATAATTAAGATTGGAGTCCAACTTAACATAAGATTTTTCCGGCTTCGC
>JBNJGZ010000022.1:10751-23931 GCA_051748065.1 Bacteroidota bacterium | reverse complement strand
AACAGATTGGAAGCGACACGTGATTTTCCTTTTTCGCGTTGCCCTAAAACATCTACCGGCACCTCCATAATGTCGATGTCTTTAAACGCAAGATCGATAAACGTTTCCTGGGTATAAGTAAAAGAACCGAACAGGTTCATTCGATAAAGCACCTCTCTTTTATAAGCCCGGAAGCCGCAACTGACATCATAAAATTTTTGTCCCGTAAGCCAGCTGATAAGCCTGGACATACGGTAATTTCCCCATTTTTTCATTTTGGGCATTACCGGAACATAGTCTTTGTCAATAAACCGGGATGCAGTTACAAAATCTGCTTTTTCTTCTATGATGGGACCCAAAAGCCGGGAGATATCGGCAGCTTTGAATTGCCCGTCGGCGTCCATATTCACCATGATGTCAACATCAGTGGCCAGAATAGCTTTGACTCCTGTTTTAAAAGTAGCCCCGACGCCTTTGTTGTTCTTGTGAGAAATCACTTCTGCGCCATATTCTCTGGCAATAGCTACTGTATTGTCTGCCGATCCGTCATTCACAACCAAAACCAAATCCACATAATCGGGAATTGAACTTAGCACTGAACCTATATTTTCCGCTTCATTGTACGCGGGAATTAGCAATCCAATCTTATGGTCTTTGTACATCCTGTCTGTATTTCGGGCTTTTTAACGTCTCAAAGTTAGGGAAAATTATGGAATAAACATGACGGGTAGAAAAATGAGTCAGTATCCGTCTTTAATTCACGCATTTGTAGTTTTCTTCCTGATCATGAATTTTATGAATAGATAGTTTTACAGGCCAAACATTTTGAACATTAAAAAAGCCTGCCAGTTGATGCTTTCTGACAGGCTTTTTACCGGGGCAAAAATTTACTGAATGATAATTTTTTCTTTATTCACATGATTTTCCCCTATAACTTCTATGATATATATTCCGCTATTCAATGACTGAACAGAGATCGTTTCTTCTTTTGCCGGTTTTTCTTTCCTGTGGATTATTTTTCCTGAAATGTCGATTAAACGCACGGCAACAACATTAGCCGGGTTGACAAATTTAAGGTTCAGTTTTTTCTTCGCCGGATTCGGATATACCGAAAAGTTGATATCCTGCTGCTCATCAATACCGGTACCGCTGACAGTGATCAGGTCTGTTCTTTCCTCGGTATCGGATCCTGAAGAATTAGAAACTTTAAGTGAAACCGTATATACACCGGGAGTATCATAACTATGCGTTGGATATTGGTCAGAAGAAGTATTTCCGTCCCCGAAGTCCCATAAATAGCTATTGACAATTCCTTTCGACTGGTCTATAAACTGTATTGATTCTCCTTCCAGTGCCGATGTGTTGGATACTGTATAGTCGGCTTCCGGAACTGCTTGATATACATTGATATAGTTTTGTTTTGTGATGCTATCCATGCCATATTTATTGCTAATTTTAAGTTGAACCGTATAATCACCTGCAGCTTGATAAGTATGAGATGGATTTTGCTGCGCAGAAGTACTACCGTCTCCAAAGTTCCATTCCCAGCTATTGGGTTGATTCGTGGAAAGATCATAGAACTTTGCTTTGGTACCTTCGGCAACGTCAATCGTATCGGCTTCAAAGGCGGCATCAGGTACAGGAGCAGGTAAGACCACTATATTAGAGGATGTTGTGTCCGAGCCATTACTGTTAGCAGCCGTCAGAGAAACAGTATAAGTACCCGGAGTGGAATATGCGTGCTGAGGGTCTTCTGCGTTGTCATAATTGCCGTCTCCGAAATCCCATGTCCATGCATTTGGACTTCCGGAGGAAGAGTCACTGAAAGTTACCATATCAGTAACATAGGCAGTGTCGGTATCTTTTATAAAATCGGCGTTTATGCTACTATCCTGCTGGACTGTAATCAGATTGTTTTTTACTATGGAATCAGCTCCATGACTGTTAGAAACGACCAGTTTTACGTTATAAGTGCCCGTGGATGTGTAAGTATGTATGGGTAGTTGTTGACTGCTTGTATCTCCATCACCAAAATCCCAGTGCCAGGTATCCGGCTGGTAGTCTGTCATATCTTTAAAAAAGACAGAACCTCCCGGGCTGATCGTAGTGGCGCTTGCAGTGAAATCGGCTTGCGGAGGTAGTTCCGGAGGAGCTACATCAAAAATTGCTTGCTGGTTAGATGTATAATTTCCTTGTCCTCCTCCTGTTCCTGTTCCTCCGGGAACGATATCGTCTAAGTAACAATAGCTGTTATACATGCCTTCCCAGCCCCAGTTAAAGTGGAAATAGTTGTTGGATGAGCCCTGATATCCATCGGCAACAAAGGCGTGTACACCGCCGGCATAAAGCACCGGATTCAGGCTGTCTAGATTTCCCCGTAACTTGTTTTCCCAATTTGAAGTGGTAAAGTTTGATTTGGGGTGCCAGTTGGCATCAGAAAATCCAAAATGATTTTTTAAAGCAGTTTCTGCTGTTGGCGTATGATAAGAGTGGCCAAAAATAGCGCCGGAACCATTTGTGCCATAATCCATATTAACGGATACTCCGGCATGATAAGATATTTGGGATACTTCAACATTATGATTATCAAGAGAGTTAGGCATATTGTCCCAATCGTAGGTTGAATTGCCAAAATTTGCCGATAATTGGCCATAGCTGCTGTTATAGGTCTCCGATCCAAATCCATGGTCAGGATAGGCATGATATTTCATAACAATTCCCATGGCTGTGGCAACGCACCCTACCGGAGCGCGATTACAGAGAGATGAGTTGTTGTCTGAAGGACAAAGCGCATTATAGAAACAGCCCTGTCCCCAGGCAATACTGTCTGTCATCGGACTTTGGGATTTGATCTGATTCTTTACTTCTGAAGAACTGTAAGTTTCCCAGGCACGCGTAGTACGATCGAAAGGTTCAAGCTCTTGTTCTATTGCGCGGACAACTTGCCTGGAATAGCCTTCCCAGAACCATTCCATGCCCTCTGGTAAATTTTCTGCGTCCGGATTGAAATTACCTTTAAAAGCATAGTTTAAAACAGGGAATGCTCTGTCGTCAGCAGCAATCGCAATGAAACCTTTGTTTCCCGGACGATTGAAAATATAGGCTATACTGTGTCCTTCTTCGCGGATTATTTCAACTGACTGAAATCGAATGTCACTTGATGTAACATGCACATGATCCTCACCTGTGGTTGATTGTAGATGCTGTTTATAATGTTGAAGATAAAAATTGGTTGCAATATTTTTAGCTTCTTTTACAGTAACTTTGTCTGCAAATGCAGATAAAGTAATAACTGAAAACACAACAGCCAGAGAAATTCTGAAAACATTTTTTACTTGCATAAGTTGATATTATCTGTTTTTTTTCAAAAATTCAAAACGCAAAAATAGTATGTAAATTTTCCCCGAGGTGTTAATTTCCTTTAAAATTTATTCGGGAAAGGATTTGCCTGTATTATTCATACATTAAGTTTAGGTCAGATGCAAGGCGACGAAAGTCGCAGTCATAGTAATCTATTTCAAAGCCTGTCCCGCATTTATCGGGGATTTTTCCCATCTTATCGGCGGTACAGATGGCCTGAAATTAATGCACTCGAAAAAAATTAATAAAATATAATTCTGGTTGCATATTTTATTTAAAATTGATTAGCAGGCAAATGCAAGTTTTTGTTTATTTTTTATGAATAATGCAGGTTAAATCATATCTTTGCATAGCCTTTGAACTGATAAAAAGAAGGATAGGTGATTCTTTAGCAGGAAAAAAACTTTTATTTTCAATCCTGCTAAATGAATATTACATTTGCAAATTATTTTAAATGTGTAAGACATGGCAATTATTGGAAAAATCAGAAGCTATTCAGGACTACTCGTAATCGTAATTGGAGTTGCCCTGGCAGCATTTGTGTTAGGAGACTTATTTAAGAATTCGGGCAACCGGAAAATGCCTCCTTTAGCAGAAATTAACGGGGAAGAAATTACGAATGCAGAATTTCGTAAAAAAGTAGAAGATATAGAAGAACGACTTCGGCAGCAAAACCAAAGTGAAAGTTTAACCTCTGAACAGAGCTATCAGGCGATGCAGATGGCCTGGAATCAGTTGTTGATGGAAGAGGTCATGTATGAAGAGTATGAAGAGTTAGGATTAGCTGTGAAACGTGATCCAAAGAGGCAACCTTCTATTAGCAGTGCAGAACTGATGCACCTTATGACAAGTGAAGATGCACACCAATATGTCAGGCAGATACCTGCATTTCAGGATGAGCAGGGAAACTTTAACCCGGCAAAGGTAAATCAGTTTATCAGTATGCTAGACCAACAAGATGCTGAAACTCAGCAGCAATGGTATGAATTGGAACAAGAGATTAAAAAAGAGCGGCTGCAGAAAAAATATTATAACCTAATCGGTAAAGGGTATTATTTACCGGAAGAAATGGCTGCTATGTATCATAAAGAAGAAAATAAGAGAGCGAATGCTCTGCTTGTTGGACTACGGTACCGGAATTATGGTGATGAAGATATTAACATTACCGATTCTGACTATCAGTCTTATTATGATGAGCATAAAAATGAGTTTGAAAGACAAGAACCTTCAGCTAAAATTAAATACATTACTTTTGATGTAAGTCCTTCAAAACACGACTATAGAAAAATCCGTGAGGAAGCAAAGAACTATTTCAGGGAACTCAAAGAAGCATCCCAAAAAGATGTTCCAATGCTAGTTAGTACAATAGGTGAAAACAATTATGACAGTACTTACGTTGGAAAAGGAGAGTTATCGACCCGATTAGATACAGCATTGTATGATGCTGAACCGGGAACAGTGGTTCCCATGTATGAAGAAGACGGAGCATTTAAAACTGCCCGGCTGATGGATGCGGATCAACGCCCGGATTCTATGCGTGCCAAGCATATTCTTATTCCTTATGCAGGAGCTGCAAGGTCACAGAATCAGGAGAGAACAAGAGAGGACGCTAAACAATTAGTGGATAGCTTATATAACGTTCTTGAAGACGAACCGGAAAAATTTGAACAGTTTGCAACCAACATCTCTGAAGACCAAACAGCTGCAAGGAATGGGGGAGATCTGGGATGGTTTGCTGATGGACAGATGATCCCTGCGTTTAATGAAGGAGTTATTAATCACAATATAGATGAAACTTTCAAAGTAGAAACAGAGTTTGGCTTTCACATTGTTAAAGTTACAGATAAAAAAGATCCGGTAAAGAAGATCAAGGTAGCAGAGATGGAGATACCTATAGAGCCTTCCCAGTCGACTTATGATAGTGTATGGTCTCAAGCCAGTCAATTTGCCGGTAATTACCGTACAGAAGAAGAGTTTGAAGAAGCCGTTCGCGAACAAGGTCTCTCTCCCAGAACGCGCACGATATCACCTATGGAAGGGACTATTCCCGGAATAGGTACTTCAAGAGAAATCGCCCGTTGGGTATTTGATGAAGATACAGAAAGTGGCGATGTATCTGAAAAGGTATTTGAGGGAGATGAAACCTATGTTGTTGCGCTTGTAGAAGAAAAAACCGAAGAAGGTATTTTACCACTTGAAGCTGTTAAAGATGATATAACAGAAGTTGTAGAGCGTGAGGTTAGGGCAAAGGTATTGAAAGAAAAAATGCAAAAACAGTTGCAAAACAGCGAAGACTTGACGACCTTAGCCACAAAACTGGACGCTGAAATTGATACCCTGAATAACATATCCTTTTCAAGTAATAATATTCCTGACTTTGGCCCGGAACCTAAAGTTATAGGGGCTATCTTAAACTCCTCTGAAAACCAGGTAAAGGGGCCTGTTGAAGGAAATATGGGCGTCTATGCGTTTAAGGTGTTCCAAATTATACCGGCACCAGAAACAAACAACTATGCGCGTATTATTCAACAGAAACAAACTAATTTCCAACGCATGGCCAGGGGGCAAAATGGAATGGGAGCTGTGTTTGAGGCGCTTAAAGAAGTTAGTGAAATTGAAGACAACAGGATTATGTATTATTAATTCCCTTAATTATTTTCCTGTATGTATTAAACATACTGATTCAGAATATATAAAAAGCTGTTCCCATATGGAACAGCTTTTTTTAGTAGCCAGGCTTTTTTTCGTAACGACTCACGGAGAATATTAAACAGGCTGCAAAATGCGATTTTCTATCCTTTTTGATCGAAGACAAATAAAAGCAGATGATTCAGAATCAAACAAAGTATTTATTCATGTTTCCATTGCGTTTACTATTAGCCACGATTACATGGATGAAAAATAAAAAATTCAGATTAGAATAGGGTTTGCTGAAAAAATCTGCACTGCATCAGGTACAAGGCGACGAAGTGAAGCGGTCCGCCGGCCGGCGAGACGCAACAACGCAGATATCGGACATTATGGACAAACACTAGAATAGTTCCTGTTAATAAAGTCGAGTGTTTGATTCAGAATGTTCGAGATCAAGGCGTGCGAAAATTTTAAACCGCAGTATACTAGCGTATATGAGGATTTAAAATTTGAGCAACAACGCAGATATCGGACATTATGGACAAACACTAGAATAGTTCCTGATGGTGGGCATCCAGTTTAATAAAGATAAACAGTAGTATTGTAAAACTCCACAGCGAAGAACCACCATAACTAATAAAAGGTAGCGGAATACCGATAACGGGAGTAAGGCCTATGGTCATTCCTATATTGACAACAAAATGAAAGAAGATAATGGAGGCCACGCCATAACCGTATATCCGGCTAAAGTCAGAGCGTTGTCGCTCGGCAAGCTTAATTATCCGGAACAGAAGTAAAACAAATAGAGTTATCAGGACTATACTGCCAACAAAGCCCCATTCTTCGCCGATCGTACAAAAAATAAAATCGGTGCTTTGTTCCGGCACAAAGTTAAATTTTGTTTGGGTCCCTTCAAGAAAGCCTTTTCCGGAGAATCCGCCGGAACCAATAGCTATTTTCGATTGGTTAATGTTGTACTCTGCACCATGTGGGTCACTTGAATTTCCCAATATTACATTTATGCGCGTGCGTTGATGCTCTTCCAGAACATTATTAAAAACGTAAGAAACACTGTAAATAATGCCCAGGATGATAATCAGGGAACCAATGATAATTGAGATATTGCGAAAAGTTTTTTTGACCAGTATAATAGCTGCAACACCAAGGACAGCAACACTAATCATTACATAAAGCTCTTCGAAAAGGAGTGTAGCAAGAAAGAGAAGGACAAAGATAAGTCCGAGTGTGAAAATATTACCAGAGAATCCTTCACGGTAAAAAACAATCAGAAAAGTAAGATATACCAAAGCTGAGCCTGTATCATTTTGTAGAATGATGAGAGTAGCCGGAGCCAGAATAATAGCAAACATGGAAACTTTTGTTTTTAGTTTAGCTATATCTGTGTTATAACTGCTTATATATCTTGCAATGGCGAGGCTTGTGGCAAACTTGGCAAATTCTGCCGGTTGAATCTTGATAGTACCAACCTGAAACCATGATTTGGAACCTGCAACTTCATTCCCGAAGACTAGTACTGCCAAAAGTAAAAAGATTGTTCCAAAATATATGGGAAAAGCAAAAGTAGAGAAAAACTTCGGGTCCAAAATTAAAATAATGAGCGCAATGGCAAACGAACTGATGATCCATATCATTTGTTTACCATATTTCTGGCTAAAATCCATAATGCTTTTATGTTCTTCATCGAAGACAGCAGAATAGATACTGATCCAGCCGATAAATACTAAAGCCAGATAAAGCATTACCAAAGTCCAGTCAATCCGGTTTTTCCTTTTGCTAGTTTCCATCAGGCTCATACTCCAAAAATTTAGCGTTTAAAATACGTTCTTCTTTTGCCGTATTTTGAATACTGTCGGTAAGAAATTTTTCAATCATAAGGCTAGCGATTGGAGCTGCCCATGTGCCACCGAATCCTGAATTTTCCACATATGCCGATATGGCAATTTTGGGGTTTTCCATGGGAGCAAAAGCAATAAAGATGGAATGGTCTTCCCCGTGGGTGTTTTCTGCTGTTCCGGTTTTACCGCACACAGTAATATCAGGAATTCGTGCTCTTCTGGCTGTGCCATACGGCTCTTCGACTACAGCTCTCATGCCTTCTGCAGCCAGATCAAAATAGGCTGAGTCGATACCAGTTTCTTTGGGTTTTAGTTCTTCGTTTTCCAATGCCTTTCCAGCTATTTCCTTTACTAAATGAGGCTCGATATAATACCCCCGGTTTGCAACGATAGCCGCAAGATTGGCCATTTGAATGGGGATCACAGAAACTTCTCCCTGTCCGATACTTAAAGAGTAAATCGTACTAAAAGCCCAGCGGTTTTTTCCGTACCAATGATCATAAAACTCCACCGAGGGAATATAACCTGGTTTTACGTTTTGTATATCAAAACCAAGTTTTCGGCCTAAACCAAATTTTAAAACTTCTTTTCTCCAGTCTTTTAATCCTATTCGACTATCTGTAAATACAGAATTGGTTTCTCCCTGGAGTATGATCCGCTTAAATACCTGATAATAATAAGGGTTGCAAGAGTATTGAATACTTTTCTTAACATTATCTGCATTCGGGTGATCGTGGCATCCAACTAAAGACTTGTTACATGAAAACCCGGTATTTGGGTCTATAACATTCAAATCCAGACCGATTAAAGCCTGTACAATTTTAAAAATCGATCCGGGCGGGTAGGAAGCCATTAAAGCACGATTAAACAAAGGGTTTAGTGTGTCTTGCTGCAATTTCCTGTAATTCTTTGAACGTACCCGGCCCACGAGTTTGTTCGGGTCATATCCGGGTGAACTGACCATAGAAAGGATTTCTCCGGTGGAGGGTTCAATAGCTACAATACTGCCGATTTTATTCCTCATCAGTTTTTCTCCGTAGGCTTGTAATTTTGCATCTATTGTTGCCGTTAAGTCTTTGCCGGCAAACGCTGCAGTGTCAAACTGTCCATTCATATAGCTTCCCATCTTCCGGTTGTGGACATCCACAAGCAATTTTTCCACACCTTTTTCTCCACGAAGTACTTCTTCATATTGTTTTTCAATACCGCTTTTACCGATATAATCTCCGGAAACGTAATAAGGATCGGAATTGATTTTCTCCTGGTTGACCTCACCTACATGGCCTAACACATGAGCTGCTATTGAATGGGGATAGTTGCGCAAAGTACGCGGTCGCATATAAAAGCCGGGATATTTAAAGGTCTGTTCCTGAAAGTATCCGGCTATATCCTTGTTAATTTGCTTTTCAAATATCGAAGCTTTTAGATAAGAATAATTCCAGGCTTCTTGTAATTTCTCCCTGAATTCACTTCTTTCAATATCAAGTAATTGACATAATGTTGTGGTGTCTTGTAAATTTGTTTGTGCGGGAATGACCATCAAGTCATATACAGCTTCATTAGATACGAGTAGTTCGCCTTTACGGTCATAGATTAAACCGCGGGAAGGATATATAGTTACATCACGACGCGAGTTATTGCTTGCTGAAGCTTTATAACTGCTGTCAAATATCTGTAACCAGGCCAGGCGTACCAAAAAAATAATGGATATGCCTATGATTATTGAAAGAAAAACATAACGTCTTGTTGCGTATGCTTGATGGTTTTTCATGAAATATACCTCTTTATGCTCATCAAAAATACAGACAAATAGTAATATTTACTTGAAAGAGTCCAATATAATTAACGGGCTGCGCACTGTGTTGCTATGATGAAGAGCACGGTCAACAATATAAATATCAAATACTACACTATCTGCCGGGATAAAAATATCCATGGAATAAATATCTACTTCAATATCAATTTCTCCTTTTATGCTTTCACCTTCCTGCACTCCTTCTAATTCCGGAATTCTTCCATGGAATGGAATGTCGGTTTCAACCGAATCATACTGACCATTGTTTTTTTCAAAAATGTATAAAAAGAAATTGTAAAAATACTCTCCTGTATAAGGGTCTGTAGTGTCCGAGTCTTTTAGTCCGATATCGCCGTCGCCGTCAGTAAAGCTTAATGTTATGATACCTGTAGAATCATTATTGATTTTTTTGAAGTTTTCAAATTCAATTTTGGGTTCTATAGGGTAATCCTCTTCCTCCGTACATGAAGTAAGCAGTAGTATACCTGATAAAAGAACAAAACCGTATGTTAAAATATTTTTCATTCGTAAAGCAAACGTTTTTTGATGTTGAATATTTTGTTACAGCATTTTACAAGTTTTCTGTTATTTTATTTGTCAGCCGGCTGGCACCGATTCGGAATAAATCTTTACTCAACCATTCTTTCCCCAGATGTCCATATAAAACCTGAACATATTGGCCGGCTGTTTCGCTATCGGATATCCCTCCGGCCGGTTTAATGCCAATTTTTTTATTCGATTCTTGTGAATAGGCCCGGATGACTTCCAGCATTACATAAAAAGCCTCTAAAGTAGCTGCCGGTTTGATCTTTCCTGTAGAGGTTTTGATAAAATCAGCACCTCCCTGAATGGCAATTTCTGCAGCTTTTCGAATTAAATTGACATCCTGAAGCTCTCCTGTTTCCAGAATTACCTTAAGGTGTTTATTTCCAATGGCTTTTTTAAATTCCTGGACTTCCCGGAGAATAAATTCATAATCATGCTCCAGCATACGCCCTCTGGATATGACCATATCAATTTCAGTGGCTCCGTTTTTTATTGCATGTCCGGCTTCTTCAATACGTAGATGAAGAGGACTTTGCGCGGAAGGAAATGCTCCCGCAACACACGCAATATCAATATCTGTGCCTTGTAAGGTTCGTCTTGCAGTATCTGCAAAAACCGGATAAACGCATACTGATGCTACCGTAGAATGATCAGGCGTTTGTTGACGTATATCTTTTGCATCCTGGCATAATTGTCGAATTCGGACTGGAGTATCCGTGCCTTCCAGACTTGTATGATCAATGCTGTTTAAGATAAATTTATTTCTTTCGGTTGTATCTTTAAAAGGAGAATCCATCTGCAGATATTGCTCAATGTCTGCTTGGATTGTTTCTTCTGTAATTTCAGAGCAGATAAAGTCCATATGTTTACATTTGATTACATTACTTTAACCAGTATTGTAAGGTATTGTTAGAATTGTCAAATATATAAGATATTATTGAAAAAATCATGAAGGCTAATATTTCCGGGATAAAAAATATAAGAAAATATATATCTTAGTCAGCAAGAAAATGAGACTATGGGGAAGTTAACCAATGGAAATCTGATTATGCTGATCGTTTATGCATTGATATGTGTAGGCATTGGTTTGTGGAGCTCAAGAAGACAGGAAGAAGAGGATTATCTTATCGCCGGACGAAAGATGAGCCTTTATGGATTTATGGCTTCTGTTGTGGCAAGCTACATAGGTGGTGCTGCTATTGTTGCTTATTCGGCCTTTGTATACCAATTCGGGTTGGCGGCTATCATGGTTTTTGTGGGGACCGCTTTGGGATTTTTAATTTTTATTCCTTATGCGTTAAGACTTCGCAGGATAAGTTATGAAAAAAAGTTCTATACCCTGTCCGATTGGTTTTATTATAAATACAACAAAAAGGTTGGGCTTATTTCGGCTATCATTTTGTTTGTTGTTTATTTCGGAATGTTGTTAAACCAATTTATTGCAGGGAGCAGTATTCTTCACAGTATTAGTGGCTGGAGCTATGAAACTGCTTTGATTTTTTCCAGCCTGATCATTACCATCTATTTAATGGCCGGTGGTTTCCGCAGTGTAATTAAAACCGATATGTTTCAGTATATCGTTTTGCTTGTGTTATTTATTTTGGTTGGATATCTGCTGATGAATGACGGAGCAAACCGGGCTGCAGAAATGTACGAACGTTCCCGGATGAACATTACGGATGCATTGTCATTTATCTTTTTCGGTGTTTTTATTATCTTTCAGTCGGCAGAATATTGGCAGAGAGTGTATGCTGCTAAAAGTACTAAGGTCGTTCGTCGCGGATTTATCGGGTCTTCAATTCTTGTTTTAATAACCGGTTTGGCATTAAGTTTTATCGGAATGGCTGCCAGAACGAGTATTGCCGGGCTGGAGCCGGAACAGGCTATTGCATACGGACTGTCTGAAATGTTACCCGAAGCTATGTTGGGGTTTGGACTTGTTTTGATATTTGCTGCTATTATGAGCTCTGCCGACACAATTATCTTTGTTTTAGCTTCCAGCATAGCTGAAGACTATTTCGGTCATCTGTCCAAAAAACAAAAAACACCTGTGCGATTGATGAGGCAAACGCGCTTGTTTGTCCTTATCTTTGGAATTACCGGATTCGCTCTGGCCTGGATTTTCCGGGATATCATTGAAGTGCTTAAATTTATTACAGGTCTTGGGTTTACTATAATACCCGGGATTATTGCTTCTTTCCATTGGACGATTAGTTCCCGCTCGATGGTGATTAGTTTTTTGAGTGGAATTGTTTATATTGTGGCTGTGATTATGGTAGGTGTTCTGAAAATCGAAGCTGCTGTTGCTTCATTGTTCGTCTCCGGATTAGCTCTTTTTATTGCGCATCAGATCAGCAGGAAAAAGAATTCTAAAACTGAAAATGAATAAGATTGAAAATATTAAAACGTGTTGATTAAAAATCAAGATATCAATCAACAACCAGGTTAAGCAGCAAAAAATTAATAATGATAACTGATCGTATTTTAAAAATAGATGTATTATGAAAAAAGGCGTAATCGCTATTCTAATGTTAATCATTAGTTGGCAATATAGCATCGGACAAACGGATTGTTCTGATAACAAAGAAGGATGGAATATCGGGCTTCTCCCGGTGATCAGTTATGATTCTGACCTGGGATTGAAATATGGCGGATTGACCAATGTTTATGATTATGGCGACGGGACATATTATCCGAAATACAAACATTCGATTTATCTGGAAATTTCCCGTACGACCAAAGGAAGCGGCATAAATCAGTTATTTTATGATTCGAAAAATATATTTCCGAACCGTAATATTCGTGTAACGGCTGATGTGGGCTATCTTACCGAAAAGGCAATGCATTTCTATGGATTTAATGGATACAAATCTGTTTATAATCCCAATTGGGTAGATCCGGATCACAAAGATTACCATTCCCGTATGTTTTACCGGTATGAACGCAAGTTATTTCGCTCACTTTTGGACTTTCAGGCTCCGCTGAAGGGAAACTTGCACTGGGTGCTGGGAGG
>JBNJGZ010000022.1:0-10651 GCA_051748065.1 Bacteroidota bacterium | reverse complement strand
GAAGGATACACTTTTGGAAATTTTGAAGCGCGCTGGAAATTTGCAAAATTCCGCATGATAAATCAAAATTTTTATCTGGCCTTAAGCGGATTCTTTGATACCGGAAGAGCCGTTGACTATCGAGAAACTGGTGATCCTTCTTCGAGTCCATATCTGTCTGATAGTAAAGAGAGGCTGCATAATAGTGTAGGTGTTGGTTTTCATGCTGCCATGAACGAAAACTTCATTCTTGCTGCAGATTATGGCCGCGCTTTGGATGAGCGGGATGGGAAAAGTGGAATATATTTGGGAATGAACTGGTTATTCTGACTCTTCATTTTCGTCCATGACACGTAGACGAACTTGTTCAATACGTGTTTCGGTGGCTTTAAGGATTGTAAACTGAAACCGTTCAATCTTAATTTCCGAACCGGTTTCCGGTATATTTTCATAATGATGAAGGATATACCCGGCAAGTGTTTCATAGTCTTCGTTTTCTGAAAGGCCCAGGTGATATTTTTCATTAAGCATATCGATCTCAAGACGCCCGGAAAAAATGAATTCGTTATCACCAACTTGTTTTTCAATTAGTTCATCCATATCGAATTCGTCATTGATCTCTCCAAAGATTTCTTCAATAACATCCTCTAATGTTAATATTCCGGAGGTACCTCCAAATTCATCCACGACTACGGCAATACTTTTTTGTTCCTTGATTAGTTTGGAAAGCAACTGGTTTGCAAGCATGGTTCCCGGGACAAAAAGGATGGGTTTAAGAATGTCTTTTATAGATTCCGGATTGCTGAATAAATCATAAGCATGGGTATAGCCGATAATATTATCAATACTTTGGCGGTAAATGATTATCTTGGAATGTCCACTTTTAAGATGCGTTTTCCGGAGTGTATCTATGTTATCGTTTTCTTCCAGAGCCACAATCTCCGTTCTGGGTATCATACATTCGCGCAGACGTATGTTTTTAAATTCAATGGCGTTGTGTAGCATCTGAATTTCCGGCTCCAGAAGCGTATCTTCTTCTTTCTTTTCATCAGTATATTCCTGTACGTAATTATCCAGATCAATAGGAGCTAAAGGATAAGCTTCTCCTTTTTTTATGTCGATCTTGAAAAAGGTTTTCAGAATAAAACGGGCCAGGCTGAAAAAAAAGATATTCAGAGGATAAAAGATAATGTAAAAGATTTTCAGGGGAATGGATAAGAAGCTTAACAGGCGATTGGCATAAACACGAAAGATCACTTTAGGTAAGAATTCTGCCGTAATCAAGATGACAATTGTAGCAATGATCGTTTGAATTATCAGAAGCAAAGAAGTGTTTTGCATTAGTTCCGGAAAAGAGCGTATCAAAAAAGGCTCCACAATGTTGGCTGCTGCAATGCCGTAAATTACCAATGCTATATTGTTTCCCAGAAGTAAAGCTGAAATAAAACTGGAAGGTGACTTAACAAATGATGAAATAATTCTGCCACTACGCTTTTCCTTGTACTTATCAAGCTCTACAATTAGCTTATTGGACGTAACAAAAGCAATTTCAACGCCGGAAAAAAAGGCTGAAAAAATAATAGCTACAAAAATAATAAGCCAGTTTGACTCCATGAAAACGAATTAAAACTTTTTATAAAAATACAAATTACTGTGAAGGTACACTATCCTTTTTCGATTTTTCTTTAGCTCCGAAATCTTCATCCAGATAAATTGTTCCTTTTGGTTTTAAAATAGTGTAATTGTTCATCTGTTCATCAGCTTCCAATCCTTCACCAAACAAAATTTTATTTTCTGTAGTGATTTTAACAAACTCATCGGAAATGATTTTATTTTTCTTTTGATTCCAAATCAGATGTTCAGTATTCAGTTTTTCATCGTTAGCATTAACGACAACTACGTCGTTACGTGCTTCCATAATTTGCGTTTTTTCGTGGCTAATGGCATAGTTTGCTGTTAGTGTTGATTTGATGTTTCCGATACTATCATAAAATTCGACATGAATTCCTTCAGGCATTTCAATATGTGGGTTTTCGCCTTCATAGGTTTCCATAAGGTTACTGTTTAGCCGCATTTTTATTTTTCCTGAATCGGAATACATTATATTCACATCCCTGGCTATGTCCACCGGTAGCTCTTCTTCTTCCTTGATCACAGAAACTTTTTCCATATCATTGGAACAAGCAAAAAGCATCATCATGCTTAGCATAATGATGCTCAGGGATATAATTTTCATGAGATTGAAAATCTTATTTTTTTCTGATTGTTGTTGTTTCATCGATCCAGCATCCTACAGTGAAACTGTTTCCTGGATTGTAATCTTCAAAGAAGAGTTCTTCCTGTGAGGGAAAATATTGCCTGTATGTGGCTATTTTTTTCTCTGCTTTGTCTGCTACATCAGGGTCTACACTTTTGGCTTTTTTGTATTTATCAACAGCAGCCCAATAGATTGATTTGCTTTCCACTTTACTGTCTGTTTTGCAAGCATCATCACTATCTGCATACAAATCACCGATCAATATATAACATCTTCCATCATCGGGGTCATATTCTAAAGCTTTCCGGGCATTGTCTCTTGCAGTGGTTCGGTTACCCTGCTTTTTATTAATGTTTGCCAATATATAATATGCCTTGTTTATTTTGGTTGAGTCTTCAAATTTATTGGCCGCTTCTTTCAGATATTTCGTAGCTTCGTCATAAATTTCCCTGTTGATGGACATTTTACCCATTAAAAATGCTGATTCTGCGCTGGGTTCAAGCTCATGCAGGCTTTTTGTTGCATTAAAATATAAATCGCTGTCGGTACAACCCTGATCATCTAAAATTGATATGATGCGTTTTAATAAATCGGGGTCCTCCGGAGATTCGTCATATTGATCTTTAAATATTGAGATTAAGTCATCGCAGTCGGCAAATGGATTAAACAATCTTTCTATGCGGGGCTGTAGTTTTTCATATGATTTATAGTCTTCGGCTTTATCATCAATTTTATCCTGGAAAACCTGAGATATTTTATCATAAGTCTTTATGATAATTTGTTTTTCTGCTTTTCCGCTTTTAAACATTTTTACGGCTGCTAACATGTGATAATAAAGCACGGCTGCATTATAATCTTCTTCTTTTGTGCGATCAAAAGCCATTTCAAAGAGCTTAAAGCTCTTAGCTTCATTTCCTTTTTTATAGTTTAAGTGAGCAACAGCCTTGCGACCTAAGATATAGCCAACTCCTTCTTTCCAGCCATACATCTCCATACGTTGGTCATACACCATCATTAGGGTGTCGGCATAAGCTGCTTTGTCGATATCTTCGGCATTTTTAATGAGAAATTCGATAATATTTGCCCCATCGCGGTAAGTATTTTGACTGGCAATAGGACAATTATTAAATACGTAGCGCCAGGGGTCTATTGCACTTTTGATATAATCCTCAGCTTCATCCAGCTTTCCGGCATCTTTTGAGCGCTTATAATTCTTATAATATTCTCTGTATAACGAAAAGTTACGTACGCATTTTGTACTATCCTCTCCCCATTTGGGAATATCCGGCTCGCTCAGGTCACTAACAATTTCTTTGGCTTTTGTTGTGTCTTGCTGAGCATGGCTTGATAAGGCTAAAACAGATGCCAAAAACAGACCCAAAACTAACTTTAGATAACTCGTTTTCATGTTTTCTTTTATTTATCGATGATTAAAAAATCTTTTTACTATAATTATAGATTAATCATATTTTCTCTTGATAAACCAACGTTCGAATATGGATAATCCAACGGATACTTTTACGTATTTTTCCTCAACCAGATTGTTATCTGTAGTTCCCATTTGGCCAAATTCGATTCCTACATCAATTTTAGAGGCCGATTTGGGAACTGGTAAACCCAGTCCAAAACTTATGCCAAATTGATTAAGTTGCGTGTTGCGTAACTGCAAATATGATTTGTGATATTTGGCTCCAAAGCGATAGTCTACTTTTTTCAGATAAGAGGATACACTGGTACTTTTGGGAGAAATTTCATAACCAAGAGCTGCGGTAAAGGAATTTTGAAGGGAATCTTTTACGCCAAAGGCTTCATAGTTTTCCCAATTCTGATATGTAAAGTCTCCTGCAAGCTCCCAATATTCATTTTTGCTCAATGAAAAACCACCGCCAATGCGCGTAGGTAAAATAATATTTCCTGTATTACCCAAATCTTTATGAATTGTGTCAAACACTGTAGTGACTTCTTCGGACGCTTTTTTCATGCTTTCTACAATGTAATCTCTGTTTACTCTTAAATCGGTTTTATTGCTGAATGTAGCTCCAAAACGCAAAGTGTAATCTTCAGAAAGTTCTGTTTTATAGGTTGCACCAAAACTTAATCCGATATCCCCCGGGGTTTGACGGTCTGAAATCCTTGTATCTAAATAATTTATGGAATCGGGAAACATACTGGAACGTTCAAATTCCATTTTGCCAAAGTAATAGGTAGCATTAAAGCCTACAGACAAGTCCGGTGTTATGGAAAATCCCGAGCCAATATAAAACTGATTAATGCCTCCATTGCCTTCGTATTTATATAAGACCCTTCCTATGCCTTCCCGTGTTTGTATATTGTTGATGTTATACCCCACATTACTGTAAGGGATTAATCCGAAAGAAGCATTCATCCATTTCGTTACAGGCGTGCCAAATTGTAAATAGCCCAACGATGTATAATTGCTTTTTTCGGTTTTGTCAACGGTGGACAACTGCGTTTGTTGTGAGCGGATCCCTCCGTTGAAAACAAAGGACTGACGCCGAAACTCCGTATAAGTTGCCGGATTGTCATAGTTTATGTAAACAGGATCATGCATAGCCTGACTTACACCTCCCATACCAAGCGCTCTGCTGTTTGTGGTTTGGGTTAATGAGCCAATCCCATAACGGGAATACGGGGATGCGATTCGTGTTTGTGATTTTAAGGAAATACTTGTTAAACAAGTAATTACTATTGCCGTTGCAACGATGATAATTCTTTTTTGTCTATACATTAAGCTCTATTATTTCATTCAATCCGACTAAGGTCAAATTAGGAATTGCAAAGATGTTATTTTTTAGGGTTTTATCAAAATGTTTTGCATCTCCACCGGTCAAAATAATTGTTAAATTTTTTAATTCGGTTTTATATAGGTTGATAAAATGCAACATTTCTCCCGTTATACCTGTCAAAACACCGGAAGCAATCGATTGTTCCGTGGTTTTACCGGTAATCTCACCCATGTCATAATAATGGGCTAACGGTAATTTTCCGGTAAAATTATTTAAGGCTTTAAATCGAAGATGAATACCCGGTGATATAGCTCCTCCATAATATTTTCCCGCATTATCAGCATAGTCATAGGTTATGGCTGTACCGACACTTATAATTAAAACAGGCTTGCCCGGGAATAGAAAAATACCGCCGCTAACCAGGGCTTTACGATCATTGCCAAGCGTCTTAGGGCTTTTGTAAAGGTTCTCAAAAGGCAGACGCGTGTCTTTATTTACTATATGAAGGGATACGTAAGGCGGGAGAAATTCGAAATCTTCCGGTTGATGTTGTTGAACCGATGATATGATGCATTTATCTATAGGAAACTCATCCAGTAAAAGCCGGAAATAATCTTGTTCCGGTCTTTTTACGGTTAATAGCCGCTGAAGGGTTTTTCCTTCAAACACGGCCATTTTCGTCAGGCTGTTTCCAATATCAACCGCAAGGTTCATAAACGATTTTGTTTAGGACAAAAGTAATTATTTTCAATAATTCGAAAACTTTTTTTTAAAAGATGTTTTCTATTTCGAAAAACTGTTATACATTTGCGCCACGTTATGCAAAGGTACCATAGCTCAGTTGGTAGAGCAACGGACTGAAAATCCGTGTGTCCCTGGTTCAATTCCAGGTGGTACCACCTAAAAGCCCGCTTCAAGCGGGCTTTTTGCTTTTTGGGATTTCATGTTTTTGATATTCAATTCAGTCGATATATAAACATGGTTGCCTCCAAAAGACTTGATTTCATTAGATCATTTTAAACGTGACAAAGATTAAGCACTTTTTCATTATTGAAAGGGAGATTTTTTTACCTATTATTTTGATTGGCTTCCTGATTTTGTTAAATTTGTCCGTAATAAAAAGATGTAACCGGTAAAAAAATTAATCAATAAAGTACTATGAGATTTGGTTTTACTACAATAAAAGTTAAAGACATGGAAGAGTCGCAAAACTTTTATCAGGATATCTTAAAATTAGAACAAACAATGAGTTTTAGTCCACAGGATGGAGTGAGGATAACATTTTTACAAGATGAAGAAGAGAATAAAATAGAATTGATCGAGGATGAAACAATTACTGATTTGTTTGAAAATAAAGGCTCGTTAGTTTCTCTGGGAATAGAAGTCAATGAGTTGGATGACATTATTGAGATGCTGAAAGAGAAAAACATCGAAATCATTAAAGGGCCTGTTAAAGTGCCGAGCGGAGCTCGATTTGTGTTTATAGAAGACCCGAACGGAGTTGAGATCGAATTTATTGAAGGCTTTAATATTCATCAATCTAAATTTGAATAATATAGCTGAATCATTAGCTGCTTTTAACCGGAAATTGACAAGCCGGTATTCCTCTTAAAAATTTATTCTCCTTGTGATATTTTTATCTTTTCTGCGAATAATGATATATAAATTGATAAAATAGTCAGCAGTGGAAAAGGGAGAGTTTATTGAAGTTATCACAAAGAATCAGAGTCTTTTGTATAAGATTATCAATTCATACTGTTCAAATCCTGAAAGTCGCAGAGATTTAGAACAGGAGATCTTATTGCAGATATGGAAGTCATTAAAAAAATTTGATGGCAGCGTTAAAATTACAACATGGATTTATAAGGTTGCATTAAATACTGCTATTTCTTATTACCGGAAAGACAGTAAGCGTATTGACAAACCCCTTGACCTGGATCATTCTGTATTTATCCTTCCCGACAGTGAGTATGATCCACGGACAGATGAGGAAATCAGAATTCTTTATAAAGTTATTGACCGTTTATCAAGAATGGATAAAGCACTGATGCTGCTTTATCTTGATAATTATAAACTAAAAGATATTGCTGAGATCATCGGCATATCGGAATCCAATGTAGCTACTAAAATAAGCCGGTTGAAGAAATTTTTAAAAGAACAAATCAGGAACCATTAAACATAAAAACATGGAATTAGATGACTTAAAACAAACATGGTTGAAATACGATAAAAAATTGTCGGATAATTTGAAAACCAACCGGGAGTTATTAAAAAAAATAAATTTGGACAGAGCAAAATCAGCGATGGATACTCCGAAGAATTACGAATTGATTTCGTTGATCATAGGATTTCTGTTTTTGCTTTATGTGGTAACATCGACTATCCGGTTTTCGGCTGATTCGAAATTTCTTGTATCAGGAACATTAACTTCTCTCTGGACAATTATAATGATTACGCTGACACTTGGGAAGCTTAAATTGTTAACGAACTTAGATTTTTACAATCAATCTGTTCTTAATATTCAAAAACGCCTGGCCAAAATTAAGAAAAAATACCTTCAGTATAAAAGATTTGAATTATATACTATTCCCTTGTTTGTTATTGTTGCTGCACCCATACTGGCAAAAGCAATGCGTGGGTTTGATTTCTTTGAATCACCGCTAAAATACGCCATCAGTTTTGCAGTGGCTATAGGTATTGGGTATCCTATCACTATCTGGATATACAAAAACTGGTATGATAAGAAACTGAAAAATACGGATAATTTCCTTAATGAACTGGAAGAATTTGAGAAAAATGTACAGTGAATTGACCAATAGATATTTTTCTGTATGGCAAATGGGAAATTATTTTTATATTGCGGGCGTAAGCCAAAGAATATTATTATGAAGAAAATACTTTTACTCGGTTTCCTTATTTTTATAGGTATTAGTTTAAAGTCTCAGGTTAATGGAAAAATTACTGCTGACACCAATAATCTCAAAATAATAAAAGTTTGGGGAACGCATTATGAGCGAGGGTTTGCTTATGGTTCTCTTTTGGGGCCGGAGATAACGGATGTATTCGATAATTATGTCAAACCGGCTTTTGGTTCTTTTTACTCTACAGCCCGGAATTATATCCTACATCAGAATCATTTGTCGATAGACTCGGCGTATGTTAGTGAAGCTAAAGCAATTATTGCCGGAATGGATAGTTCCGGAACCAACACGTCAAACCTGGATTATCTTGATGTGCTGACCGGTAATTCTGTATTGGATGTATATAAACTTCTTGCAGGAAAGTCCTATGATATGGGTTGTTCCAGTCTGATGAGCTGGGGTGATGCTACGGCCGGAGGTAATTTGAGTGGAAAATCAGCCATCTCACGCCATTTGGATTGGATGCCAGACCCTTCAATAAACAGAAATCAGGTGATTTGCATCCATCTGCCTGCCGAAAGTGATGAGCAGCCCTGGGCTTCTATCGGATTTGCCAGTATGATCGGTGCTTTGTCTGGCTTCAATAATGATATGGGCGTTTTTCAGCACAATATGTCGGACTTTAGCGGAAGTACATCTTATGGGAAACAATATGAGCCTGTTTGGTTTTCATTGCGGAAAGCAATTGAAAAACAGGATTATAATTCCGATGGAGAAAATAATGTTCAGGATCTGAAAGCTGTGATGCAGGAGCAGTCCAAAGGCTATGCCGATGGGTTTATAATCAGTGCTTTGTCCCGTGCTTCAGGCAATGAGGATAGTCTTGTGGGCATGATTGCTGAAGTTACTCCCGAAGCTCCGTATCTTACCTTCCGGTATAATGACTATCCCGATAGTATTCCGGGGGACAACCTTTATACGGCCAATAGCCAGATTGCCCGAAATGAGAGTATGAATTTTTGTAGTCGCTACACTGCTGTTGCCAGTGCCATAGGAAACGGAATGAATATAGGATCTGCAAAAAACAGGAAATTGTTGTTGAATAATTCAAGTCTGTCCAATAACATACAATTTATGCAATATATTCCTGAACAGGACTCTTTCAGGATTTCGGTTTATAAGGATAGTGTTCCGGCGTGGCAAAATCCGCTTGTAGGATTTCAGATCAGTGATTTATTTGATGAAAGTGTGAATTTACCTAAAAACATTTCTCAAAATGTCGAAATGTCCGGATACCCTAATCCCTGCAATAATGAATTGACGATACTCGGGATGGAAAAGATAAAAGGGCAGGTGAAAATTTCGATGTTTAACCTTAAAGGACAAAAAATCAGGTCAAAAAAGATTGTAAATCCGGGTGCCCGTTACAAAACAGATTTTGGAGAGTTTTCTCCCGGCGTTTATATCATCAAGATTCAGAGTGCAAAACGTTCGTATGCGCTGAAAGTACTGAAGCAGTGATGGTTGGGTTTGGTCCTTTTTTATGAATTACGTATATTGATTGGTTATGGACAAGAACTAATCATTCTTTTAGCGTTTTTCGAAAGTATATAAGCACAATTAGCATAGCAGCAAGGAATATACTTCCGGCAATTATTAATGCGTTATGCAAATCGTAAAGGTCGGTGTACCATCCTAAAAAAGGGCTTATTATCGCAAATCCAATACGGATAAGAAAACTGCGCATAGAGAGTACTGTCGCTCGTATCTCGGAATTTGTGTTTCGGTTCATAAAGTTTTTAAGAAGGGGAGTGGCAATACCGCGGGCAAGATAAATGATAAACAATATGGCTATGCCCCACCATCCTCCGGTAATCCCCAGCAAAATAAATCCACCGCCGATGAAAAGCGCAATATATAGAAGGATATTGACGGGGGTGATGTATCGTTCGACTTTATGTGCCCAAAAGGCTGTAACAGCTACCGAAAGGTTAAGGGCTGTCCATATAATTCCGAACCATTCCAAAGGTAGCTCAATGGATTTGAAATAGGGTTGTATGAACCACGCCAATGTTAATGTGGTCATTCCGGCAAAGGAAGAAAAAAGAAGATATGCCCGTAGCAGTCTGTTGTTCAGAAATGTGTCCTTCATTGTGTTGAAAAGGCTATGCATACTGGCTTTATGTAAACTTGAGCGGACCTGCGGTTCCCAAAGCAATAAGGCAGCCGGAATGCCTATAAATGCAATGCCGGCCTGGGTTATGAATGGGAGGCGAAGACTGATACTTGCCAAAAATCCCCCAAGAATACCGGCTCCTGCTTCCGAAAAATTACCTAAAGCAGTGATGCGTCCTTCCTGGCGGGAATAGTCTTCCTTTCGGTCTACGCTTTTCAGGCTGTCGTATAGCATGGCTGAATCTGCACCGGAGATAAAACTCATGCTAAAACCAATGAGTAGCTCAGCAATTATGAACATGCCAAAACCATGAGCTACAGAATAAGCCAAAAAACCGGTGAAATTTAAAATTGTACCCAGTAAGAGTGTTTTCTTTCGGCCCCAATGATCAGCCATGTAGCCGGAGGGAATTTCAAGGGCTACTATGGTTACTGCATTAATTGCTTTTAGGGTGAAAATCTGCTGCATATCCAACCCATTGTCCTGAAAAAAGACAACGATGATCGGCATAAAAAGCATAAACCATTTAGCAAACTTCAACACATAAAGCAATTGTATGTTGGTGCCGGGGCCTCTTTGCATTCTTTTTGGCTGCAAAAATAACGTTAAATTTCTAAAGGATTATCTAATG
>JBNJGZ010000021.1:0-23987 GCA_051748065.1 Bacteroidota bacterium | reverse complement strand
AAAATAGTTACCTGAGTGATGAGGATATCAGCCAGAATGAAGAGGTTGCAGAGGCAGAAAAGGTAAGAAAAGCAGAAGAACAAAAATCAGAAAATAAAAAGCAGAATCAAATAAATAACAATCGCTATTATTATAGAACGCGGAAGGATAAAAAACAAAAAATGGTTCGTAATATTGTGCGGGATTTCGATGGAAAAAAGGCGGTTATTTACTCAGAGATACTGAAACGACCGCATTATTAATAAATGAATAATTTAAAGATAAATTTTAAATCTTTTTATCTTTACACCTTTTTAAATACACATGAAAAAACAACATAAAAATACAGGTATGTTTCGAAAGTTTTTGACAGCTTTTGCCTTTGTATTAGCCACGGGAACGCTGGCATACGGGCAATCAGGAGCTCTAAAAGGAAAAGTTACTGACAAAGAATCAGGAGAACCCGTGCCTTTTGCCAATATCATTGTTGAAGCAGATGGTTCGCAAAAAGGAGGGACAACGACAGATTATGATGGTAAATATACCATTAAACCACTTTCCCCGGGGGAATATGATGTTAAAGCTACATATGTAGGCTATAAACCTTTAAAAATTCAAGGGGTAGAAATAAACTCGGATAAAGTGCGTTTTTTGGATATTGAGATGGAACCCACCTCTCAAACACTGGAAGAGTTTACAGTTGTAGACTATAAGGTGCCATTAATTAATAAAGACCAAACTTCCAGTGGAGAAACCGTTACTTCTGAAGATATTTCGAAACTTCCCGGTCGCTCAGCAACTTCTGTTGTGGCTACTGTAGGAGGTGTGTTTTCCGAAGATGGTGAAATGGGTAGTATTCGTGGTGCCCGTGAAGCGGGAACAGTAACATATGTTGACGGAGTAAAAGTCAGAGGTTCATCAGCTGTACCAAAATCAGCACTGGAGCAGGTTTCTGTAATTACCGGCGGTACCCCCGCAAAATATGGGGATGCTACAGGTGGTATTGTAAATATTACAACAAAAGGACCGGCTCGTGAATTTGGTGCAGGCGGAGAAGTAGTTACTTCTCAGTACTTAGACAATTTCGGTTACAATCTCGTTGGGTTTAATGTTCAGGGACCTTTACTGAAATCTAAAGATACAACGGAGTCAGCTGCGTTGCTTGGTTTTATGCTTACAGGTGAAGTTTCTTATGAAGAAGACCCCCGCCCCTTTTCTATAGATATTTATAAAGCGAAAGATGAAACATTGGGTTACCTTGATGAAAATCCTTTCCGTCCCACAGGAACCGGGTTTGGTGCTTTCTATAATGCTGAGTATCTAAGAAAAGATGATTTTTATAAAACGAATGATAAAGAAAACTCAGAGAGATTTTCAGTGAATCTGAATACAAAATTTGATATACGTACTTCCGAAAACACTAACCTTACATTTGGTGGGTCAATTGATTATCGGACAGGATACAGATGGAGTCTTGCAAATTCTTTGCTTAATGCAGATAATAATGGTACATTTGAAAATAATACAATGCGTTTTTATGGCCGGTTTTCACAAAGCTTTCCTGCAGATAAAGAAAGCCGTTCTTTAGTTAAAAACGTGAATTATTCCATTCAGGCTGACTATTCAATTAATACTCAAGCAATTCAGGATGGTGATCATCAGGATAATTTGTTCGATTATGGGTATGTAGGGAAATACGAAACATATAAATCCAAATCTTATGAGTTAGGTCAGGATACAGTACTCGGATATGATGATGTATGGATACATAATGGTTTCCGTGATACACTTGTTACTTTCCAGCCCGGTGATGCCAATGAGAAAGTGGCCGCTTATACCTCTTCTTATTATGATCTGTATGACTTAAACTCAGGTTCCTATAATAATAAATCAACAATTCAACAAGGACAGGGCCTTCTAAATGGCGAAACGCCTAATTCTGTTTATGGTCTTTATACAAACCAGGGTACTCCTTTCAACCAATATAGCAAAGTAGATAACCGTCAGTTCACTATCAATGCAAATGGTTCTGCTGATATTGGAGACCATGAGATAAAATTCGGTTTGCAATATGAACAGCGTAGCGACCGCTATATTGCTTATAATCCATCAGGATTATGGACATTAATGAGACAAATGGCGAATAAGCATATACAGCAGTTAGACCTGGCTAATCCGAACCCGGTCTATGATGCGAATGGTGTTTTCCAGGATACGATTAATTATGATCGGCTTTATGATGGAGATAACCAATCAGCATTTGATGAGGCAGTTAGAGAAAAACTGGGGAAACCTGTAGATGGATTGGATTGGATTGATGTTGATAATATGGACCCGGATTTCTTTTCCATAGATATGTTTAGTGCTGATGAATTACTCAACGGAGGGAATCAATATATCAACTATTACGGATTTGACTATAAAGGAGATAAACACAATACTAAACCCAGTTTTGAAGATTTCTTTACAGCAATAGATGAAGATGGAAACCCAAGCCGTCCTATAGCTGCTTTTGAACCAATCTACATGGCCGGATACGTGCAAGACAAATTTTCATTTGATGACCTGATCTTTAATATTGGTGTCCGTGTAGACCGGTATGATGCCAATCAAAAAGTGTTAAAAGATGCTTTCTTGTTACAAGAAGCAAAAACTGTCAGTGAAGTTGATAACCTTGGAGCACATCCTGATAATATGGGTGATGATTATGTGGTTTATGTAGATGACTATACCAATCCAGGTGTAATACAGGGTTACCGGGATGAGTCTACCTGGTATAATTCACAGGGCTCCGAAATCCAGGACCCTACTGCTATTGAGACAGCTACAGGGATTAATCCATATTTGGTTAATCCGGACCGGGACCGCTTAAGCCCTGATGCTTTTGAAGATTATGAACCACAGATTAATGTGATGCCAAGAATTTCCTTTTCCTTCCCAATTTCGGATGAAGCTCTTTTCTTTGCTCACTATGATGTGTTAACGAAACGACCATCCTCAGGTAATCGAATGGATATTCTGGATTATTATTTTATTGATTCCCGAGGGCAAGACCCTCTTAATAACCCCAATTTGAAACCTGAACGAACTACTGATTATGAAGTTGGGTTCCAACAAAAATTAAGTAATTCTTCTTCGATTAAGTTTGCTTCTTATTATCGGGAGATGAGAAATATGGTACAGACAAAGGCTTTTGTAGGTGCATATCCCAATGACTATATTTCCTATAGTAATGTTGACTTTGGAACAGTAAAGGGACTTACAGTTTCATACGACCTGAGACGTAGCGAAAACCTGCGTTTCCGTGCAAACTATACCTTGCAGTTTGCCAATGGAACAGGTTCTGCTGCCACTACATCCTATTCTTTGATTGCTTCCGGACAACCTAATCTGAGAACTACGAATCCACTGGAATTTGACCGCAGACATCAGGTTAAGTTTGTAACCGATTATCGTTTTAAAGGAGGTTCCGATTATAGTGGGCCAGCAATTTCACGTACCGTTACAGGCGAAGACGGAGAGAAAAGAGTTAAAACTACCCGTGTTTTGGAGAACACCGGTATTAACTTTACCTTTAGCGGGGGTTCAGGTAAGCCTTACACAAAACACTCAAATGTATATTCAGCACTCCTGGGAGGCGGAAACGAAATTATCGAAGGTTCTCTTAATGGATCACGCCTGCCATGGTCTTTCACTGTTGATGCACGGTTGGATAGAGACATTGTGTTGAACAAAGAAAAGAGACGATTCCTTAATGTTTACATACAGGTACTTAATGTACTGAACAGCCAAAATGTACTTAATGTATATAATGCTACCGGAAATCCGGATGATGATGGATTCCTTAGTGCTGCTGAATTTCAACAACAAATTCAATCACAAAATGATCCTGAGTCTTTCAGACAATTGTATAGTATTCGTATGAATAATCCGTATAACTATAGTCGTCCAAGACGTATTCGTTTGGGCGTTTCATTTAATTTTTAAACAATTTCGAGTATAATAATAAACACTAAAAGATATGAAGTATTTATTTCGGTTTATCGTTATGGCATTGATGGGGATCATGATCCTTCCCGGGAATGTCATGGCTGAAAAAACTCCGGACAACGGAAAAAACAACAACTCACAGAAAAATTCAAATGTTTCTGCAGCGGGTTGTTTACCCGCTACGGCTTCTACTGATCTCGACTTAAATAACGTACGAGCCCGTATTAACACCGGTGGAGATATGTGGTGGGACTTACAGGGTACTGCTCAGTATGAGGTACCTAAAGGTTCCAAAAAAACCGCCATGTATTCTGCCTCTTTATGGATGGCAGGTGTTGACGTCAATGGGCAATTAAAAGCTGCAGCCCAAAGATATCGTTCTAACGGAAATGATTTTTGGCCCGGTCCTTTATCAACAGATGGTAAAGCTGCCGTTGATGCTAATACATGTAAAGAATATGACCAGCATTATGAAATATCAAGAGCTGAGGTTGAGGAATTTATTGCATGGAGAGAAAATCCTCAGGATTATCCCAATTATACTATCCCAAAATCTATAATGGATTATCCGGCCCACGGGGATGTCTCGAAAAATCAATCGTACTATCTTGCACCATTTTACGATTATGATGGTGATGGTACCTATGACCCTAATGCCGGAGATTATCCTTATTACGATTTTGATAACAGCCTTTGTAAACAGCCGGATCCTACAATGGAAGGAAACGGAATATTAGCTGACCAGGTTCTGAAAGGTGATGAAACATTATGGTGGGTATTCAATGATAAAGGTAATGTGCACTCCGAAACAGAAGGCTCTCCTATTGGTGTAGAAATCAGAGCGCAGGCTTTTGCTTTCTCAACAAATGATGAGATTAATAATTCAACATTTTATTCCTATGAAATTATTAACCGCTCTACATTCCGCTTAACCAATACCTATTTCAGCCAGTGGGTTGATACAGATTTAGGATATGCTTATGATGATTATGTAGGCTGTGATGTAGAGCGAGGATTAGGTTATTGCTATAATGGAAAATCTGTGGATGGTGACGGGAATGTAAGACACTATGGGGAACAACCACCTGCAGTAGGGGTTGACTTTTTCCAGGGTCCCTATATGGACCCCGATGGATTGGATAATCCGAAATTTAAAGAAACAGTAGAATATGATATTGATAGTACCTTTACTGCTACGGATACTATTGTAGATACTGTTGGGACGGATACAGTAAGAAAGCAAATTGTAGATGAAAGTATCAATGGTGTAAACTTTGGTGATGGTATTGTTGATAATGAGCGTTACGGAATGCGTCGTTTTGTTTATCACAATAATGTGGGAACTGGCCAGTTAGATGCTATGACTGACCCCGAAGTTGCTTCCGAATATTATCAATTGTTAAGAGGTATCTGGAAGGATGGTACCCGCATGCTTTATGGAGGAAATGCACACCCTAACTCAGGAGCTTACGGCCCGGAATGTGATTTTATGTTCCCTGGAGATAGTGACCCCTGGAATTGGGGAACGGATGAAAAATCACCTAATGGGCCCAAATACTGGACCGAAGAAACTGCCGGTAACCAACCATATGACAGACGTTTTATGCAGTCTGCCGGGCCATTTACACTGGAAGCCGGTGCGGTGAATTATATTACTGTAGGTATTCCATGGGCACGCGCTTCTACAGGTGGACCTTTTGAGTCCGTTAAATTATTACAGGAAGTAGATGATAAAATTCAACGCCTGTTTGATAATTGTTTTAAAGTATTAGATGGTCCTGATGCACCTGATCTTACTGTTCAGGAGATGGATAATGAGTTAGTTCTATATCTGGAAAACAGACCGATCAGTAACAATTATAATGAGCAATACGAAGAATATGATCCTTCTATTGTTACTCCGGATAGTATTACTGCTGATTCTAATCGATATGATTCTACTTATAAATTTGAAGGATATCAGATTTATCAGTTACGCGATAAAGATGTATCTATCTCAGATATTAGAGACCCCGACAAAGCAAGACTTGTAGCACAATGTGATATCGAAAATGATGTAGAACAACTAGTTAACTATGAGCGGAGCACAAAATTAGATGCCAATGTACCTGAAGAAATGGTAGATGGAAATAATGAAGGCATTCAACATTCTTTTGTTATTGATGAAGATGAATTTGCTTCCGGTGACCGTACGCTGGTTAACCATAAGAAATATTATTTTGTTGCTATCGCATACGCCTACAATGAATATATGCCATACTCCCAGGAGCCCGGTAATATAACTGGCCTTTATGGGCAGAAACAGCCTTATCTGGCAGGAAGAAAAGCTGCTGCCGGGCCAATTACTCCTATTACCGCCATCCCTCATGATGCCGAATCAGAAAAGGAAGGAACAAAGAAAAAGTCTGAATACGGAGATGGCCCGAAAATTACCCGGATAGAAGGACAAGGTAATGGTGGTATGGAATTGGATATGACCAAAAAGTCTATAGAAGCTATTTTCGAAAATCCGGACTTTAGAAATAAACATCCTGAGTATAAACACGGCATGGGGCCGGTTAATGTTAAGGTTGTTGATCCATTGCAGGTTGAATCTGGTGACTATACCATTATGTTTGATGTCCCTAATCAGGGTATAGACTCTTCGAACTGGGTATTATTAAATAGTGAGGATTTATCTGATACTATTGCTACTAGTGACCGTAGTATTGCAATAGATAATGAACAGTTGTTGCTTGATATTGGATTATCCATTAATATACGTCAGGTTTTACAACCGGGAAATCCAAGAAAAACAGACAATAACGGAGTACTGAATTCTCATCTGGTATATGCCGACAGCACCAAACGCTGGTTAGGTGGGTTACAGGATAATGATGCATCTCCAACTATGAACTGGATACGTTCAGGAACTGTTGAAGATCAGGCTAATTCAGCTAATGATGACTATTCTGTAGGTTCAGGGGAAGATAAAGAATGGTTGGACCCGAATGAAAACTTTGAGAAAATAGTAGATGGAACCTGGACCGCATACAGAATGGCAGCACATACCAATTTAAATGAACATGGTCCTGCACATTTCCAGGGATTCCATAGTCAAACTCAATTTAGTGATCTGGCAAGTGTAGATATTGTATTCACAGATGATAAAAGCAAATGGACCCGTTGTCCTGTTATTGAGATGGGAACAGACGATGCTCTAACAGAAGGTGGAAAAGAAAAGTGGGAATTACGTGCCGGGCAATCTATCGATAAAGATGGCAACCCTGATGGCTCAGGTAAAGGCATGGGATGGTTCCCGGGTTATGCTATTAATGTTGAAACTGGTGAACGTCTCAATATGATGTATGGAGAAGACTCCTGGCTAAGTGACCAGAATGGAAGAGATATGATGTGGAATCCAACAAGTGAATACTTTACGGATCTAGGTCAGGTTCTCTTCGGTGGAAAACATTATGTATATGTCTTTGCTCATAACGAGGATATGCCTGCTTATGACGAAGGGCAATATGCTTATGAGGAACTTAAAAAGGAAAGTAATACATTTAGTGGGTTGTTGGCCTCTAACATTATGTGGACAGGCATTCCAATGTTGAATATGGATGAAGAGTTATTAAGTACGAAAGCTACCGTTAAGATTCGGGTACAGAAACCTTATGAGCGATATTATTCAACTAGTGATTTTGCCGAAAGTAATCCGGTAAATGATAACTATCCTGTGTATGAGTTTACTACGAAGGATATTGCTACCGAAACTAAAAATAATGAAGTTGCAGAGAACGCTCTGGATGAAATTCGTGTTGTTCCTAATCCTTATTACGGATATTCCACTTATGAAACCGATCAGTTAGATAACAGGGTAAGAATTATCAACTTACCGGATAAATGTGATATAAAAATATATTCCCTGGATGGTACTTTAGTACGTACTTATTCAAAAGATTCACAAAATATCACTAGTGTGGATTGGGATCTGGATAACCATGCAGGCATTCCTATTTCAAGCGGAATATATTTAATTCATGTGGATGCACCGGGTATTGGTGAAACTGTAGTTAAATGGTTTGGTTCTATGCGTCCGGTCGACTTGCAATCATTCTAAGTAGAAAAAGAATAAGAAAAAATATAGAATAATGAGACATACAGTAAAATATTTAATCGTAATGGTTTTGGCGGCAGTGTTAGTACTGCCGTCGCAAACCAGTAAAGCTGGTAATGAGGACCGTTCTGGCCAGGCTGGTGCTGACGAACTATTGATTAATCCATGGGCAAGATCAACCGGATGGGCAAGTGCAAACACCGGTGGTATAAATGGCCTGGAGGCTCAATACTTAAATGTTGCCGGAATGGCATTTACTAATAAAACCGAAATTGGTTTTTCACATTCAAATTATCTGGTAGGGACAGGTATTAATATCAATACAGTGGGATTATCACAAAGGTTATCTGAAACCGGTGGTGTTTTAGGTATTGGTATTATGTCTATGTCATTTGGTGATATCGAAAGAACCACTGTTGATCTTCCGGAGGGCGGATCAGGAGAGTTTACACCAACCTATTTGAATGTAAATATTTCCTATTCCAAAGCTTTTTCAAATAGTATTTATGGTGGTATTAACCTTAAAATTATTTCAGAGCAAATTTCCAATATCGGAGCTCAAGGTGTTGCAATTGACGCAGGTGTACAATACGTAACCGGAAGGGATGATCAAATCCAGTTTGGCGTAGCATTGAAAAATGTAGGCCCCGAGATGCAATTTACCGGTGATGGAATGTCCTTAAGGACACTTATCTCTGATGCAGACCATACCATGACTGTGGAACAACGTTCCGATGCTTTTGAATTGCCTGCCCTGATTCGTATAGGTGCTACATATGATTTTGATTTGGGTGAACAGCATGAGCTTTCTGTTGCCGGAAACTTTCAGTCCAATTCCTTTAGAAAAGATGTGATCTCTTTGGGTGCGGAATACTCCTTCAGTGAATACCTTGATGTTCGGGGAGGTTATAATTATGAACCCGGAATTATCGAAGGTGGATCAGAGAGAACGACAGTCTATACCGGCCCAACCGGTGGTGCCTCTGTTAAAGTGCCTATGGATAAAGAAAAAGGCAGCTACTTTTCTATCGATTATTCCTATAGAGCTACCGATCCCTTTGATGGTGTGCATTCCATCGGAGCATCTCTGGTTCTGTAAAAAAAATACTTGACATACCGAACAATTTTATTATCTTTATAGTTGAATAAAAGAGGACCCTTGTGAAAGGGTCTTCTTGTATTTTATAACTTGAAATTTAAAACCAAATCAAATGGCTGATGTAAAGTATTACAGTGAAGAAGGATTGGAAAAACTAAAAGAAGAGTTACACCATCTGGAAACAGTTGAAAGACCTAAAATTTCACAGCAAATCGCAGAAGCACGTGATAAAGGAGATTTATCGGAAAATGCAGAATATGACGCCGCTAAAGAAGCTCAGGGGCTGTTAGAAGCGAAAATTGCTCAACTAAAGGAATTGGTTGGTAAAGCCAGAGTTATTGATGAGTCGCAAATTGATGACTCAAAAGTATTGTTATTCTCTACTGTGAAAATAAAAAACCTGAAGAACAAGGCTAAAATGAGCTATACTATTGTGCCGGAAAAGGAGTCCAATCTAAAAGAAGGGAAGATATCAGTTGATTCACCTATTGCCAAAGGATTATTAGGAAAAGAAATAGGCGATAAAGTGGATATTGAAGTGCCTGCCGGTACAGTGACTTTTGAAATCATTGATATTTCCAGAGAATAAAACATAATTGTTTATGAGTTCACTATTTTCAAAAATTGTCCGTGGAGAAATTCCAAGCTATAAAATAGCTGAAAATGAAAATTATTTAGCTTTTTTGGATATTAATCCTTTAGCTGAAGGTCATACTTTGGTTATTCCTAAAAAGGAAGTCGATTATATTTTTGACTTAGACCATGAAACATATAAAGGATTATTTTCTTTTGCCCAAAAGGTTGCTAAAGCAATGGATAAAGCTATAGAGTGCAAAAGGATCGGCATTACAGTTATTGGTCTTGAAGTGCCTCATGCCCATGTCCACCTTATTCCAATTAATACCTTATACGACATGGATTTTAAGCAACCTAAGCTGAAATTCACGGATGAAGAATTTCAGGCCATTGCTGAAAGAATTCGTAATTATGTGGAGATATAGCACCATAATTACGGCATATAAACGATTGTTGCTTTTATGAAATTCGATCAGGATTATTGTTTAAGAAAGATTTCCAACTACCATATTTCTTACCGGAAGTAGTACTGCTACCCTGAAAAAAATGACAAACCGCTACCGCTAATCCATCCGTAGCATCCATATATTCAGGTGATTCCTGTATTTTTAGTAGGTTTTTCAGCATACCGGCTACCTGCTCTTTTGATGCGGCACCTCGTCCTGTTATCGATTGCTTTATCCGCCGGGGTGAATATTCGGTAATGGGTATGTCACGGTATAATGCACCGGCCATTGCCACGCCCTGGGCTCTTCCTAATTTTAACATAGACTGGACGTTTTTGCCATAAAACGGAGCTTCAATGGCAAGCTCATCAGGATGGTATTCGTCTATGAGCGATAATACTTTTTCAAAAATCTTTTTTAACTTTAACGCATGATTAGATAACCCGGATAACTTTAAAATTCCCATTGTTATCAAAGAAATATTTTTTCCCTGACAGGATATCAAACCATATCCCATTATATTTGTACCGGGATCAATACCTAAAATTATTTTTTCGTTATCCAAAGTCAAAAAGATTAATTTGTTGAGGACAAAGTTACATAAAACCTATAATCTGTTAATTAAAGCAGCAATCGTTCTTGTTGCTTATTATGTTATTTATAAACAGGTTTTTGTACATCATACCTGGGATGAAATTATCCAGTACTTTGGTGAAAATTATGCTTTTAGTCGTCTTGTTTTTCCTTTGATTCTTATTATAATTCTGATGATTGCAAACTGGGGAATTGAAAGTATCAAATGGCAATATCTTATAAGAAAAAGCGAAACGATCAATTTAAAAACAAGTGTGCAGGGAGTTTTCAGCGGAATAACAATTAGTTCCTTAACGCCAAACAGGATTGGTGAGTATTTTGGACGCGTTTTTATTCTAAAAAAAACTCATCCGGTTCGTGGTATTCTGATGACAATAGTAGGAAGTTTAAGCCAACTCCTTGTGACTGTCATAATGGGTGGATTAGCTTTATTATATGTGATATTACGGTTCCCCGAATTGATTTATCCGGAAACGCCTGTTTTGTATGGTGTGTCTATTGTATTACTGATTTTATTTATGATCGTTGTAACCGGAATTTATTTAAATCTTAAAGGGGTATCAGGTATACTTCACAGGCTGACAAAAAAATGGCCCAAAATAAACCGGTTTATCCATGTTTTTTCCTATTATAACCGGAAAGAACTGTTGAATGTATTTCTTTTTAGCTTAAGCCGGTATCTTGTATTTAGTTCCCAACTATATATACTGATGCTAATTTTTCATATACAGTTGTCAGTTTTTGAAGGCTTAATTATTGTATCCCTGATATTTCTTGCCATAACGATAATCCCCTCTGTTGCTCTTGCTGAGATAGGTATTCGTGGCTCCGTTGCCATTTATGTTATTCAACAATATTTTTTACTGAATGAACTTAATCCTGGTTCAGGGTTTGAATTGAATGTGATGGCTTCTACCACTGTATTATGGTTGATCAATATTATTTTACCGGGCATAATCGGCTCATTATTTATTTTTAAACTATCTTTCTTTAATTCTAAAGATAATGGAAATTAGTATTATCATAATGTGTGTTATACTTCTTGCTTATTGCATGATAATGATTGTTTTTTTGTCCGGTTGGAACCGTTTACCCCGGATTAAAATGCAGAAACATACGTTGCCGGGAGTTATTAGTATCATTGTTCCTGTCAGAAATGAGCAAAACAATATCATCTCTCTTTTGCATTCCCTGAAAGTGCAGGATTATGATCCGGAGTTTTATGAAATTATCGTTGTTGATGATCATTCAACGGATGCAACAGAACAAGTGGTGCGTAAATTTAAGCATCAAAATCTTTCGTTAAATGTGAAGTTAATACAATTGACGCAAAATGAGTCTTCTAAGAAAACGGCCTTGCAGAAAGGAATTAAGAACTCCCGAGGAGAAATGATCATTATGACCGATGCAGATTGCAAAGCAGGAATCAACTATTTAAGTACGATTAATGAGTATTACAAAAAACATCAACCCCTTTTGATGATCGGACCTGTTAAAATGAAAAACTATAAAAGTGGTTTCTCAAAAATTCAGGCATTAGAGTTTCTTTCTCTGATTTTTACGGCCGGCGGTTCATCAAAATCTACAAGTGCTTTAATGGCTAACGGTGCCAACCTGATTGTAGATCGACAGGTATTTACCGATATGTTAAGAAAAGACATTTTTAAACAAAAACATGCTTCCGGTGATGATATGTTCTTGGTGAATTTTGTTAAACAGACTTATGGACGTCAATCAGTCCAATTTATAAAACATGAAGATGCCGTTATGGCAACAAATACAGCGCAGAGCCTTCATGATTTTATGTTTCAACGAAAAAGATGGGTATCAAAGAGTAAGTCATATAGCGATCCCTGGCTAATTACAACAGCCCTGCTTGTGCTAGCAACTTCTTTTGTCCAGCTTGTTAGCCTTTTTTGGGGGATTTTTGCAGCAAACATCTTAATTTTTGCAGTAGTTATCTGGCTCATTAAGATTTCTGTTGACTTTATCGTTTTGCGGACTACAGCTCAATTTTTTAAACAACAAGAGCTACTGTGGTGGTTTTTGCCGGCATCTGTTATTTATCCTTTTTATGTAGTCGTTTCAGCTTTCTCAGGCCTGTTTTCCGGTTATACCTGGAAAGGAAGAACATATTCAAGAGGTCAATAATACAGGTTATGGTGAATTGACGATTTTTAGATAAATACATTATAAAGACCAGGTTTTACTAACCCATCAAATTGCCAAGCATTATGGCAATACGCAAGTCCATTTTTGTGGTAACTTTCAGGTTCTCTTCATTTCCCGGGCATAAGTGAATTTGGTGTCCCATTGCTTCAACTACGCTTGCATCATCGGTAAATGCATCGCTATAATCTTGTTGGTAAGCTTTTTTAATTATATCTGTCCGGAAAACTTGTGGTGTTTGGATTCGCTTGATTTTTGAGCGGTCTATAATCTGACTGCTTTCTCCCTGAATTTGCCTTAAAGTATCTGTTGAGTCGATATACGGGATAGCTGTTCCATATTTTTTTGCTGTTTCAAAAGTATTCCCTATGGTTTCGACAGAAGGAAAAGGACGAACCCCATCGTGGATGCCGGTAAGGCCGTTATCGTCAGCATATAATACTCCGTTTCTTACAGACTCGAACCGCGTTTGGCCTCCTTTTACGATCTGATGGTCAACTTTAAAATTAAATTCTTTACACAAGTCTTTCCAGAGGTTTATACGTTCAGCAGGTAAAACAATGATTTTCCTCATGGAAGCGTCAAATAATTCAAAAGCTTCCATTGCCCACATCAGCATAGGCTTTTCATTTACCGGTATGAACTGTTTTGGGATTTCTGTGTTCATCCGTTTACCACTTCCTCCTGCTGTGAAAATAATGTTGTGTGTTGCCATAAAAAAAAGGTGTATCATTTCCGGATACACCCATCAAAGATATAAATAATTTTTATTAATCAATAATTAACATGGCATCGCCATAGGTAAAAAACCTGTATCCTTCTTTAACTGCTGTTTTGTAGGCTTTCATGAGTAAATCATAACCTGCAAATGCAGAAACCATCATCATCATAGTCGATTGGGGCAGGTGGAAGTTTGTTATCATTGCATTGGGCACTTTGAAATCATACGGGGGAAAAATAAATTTATTTGTCCAACCATTAAACGGTTTCACATATCCTGTTATGGAAACTCCTGATTCAAGTGCTTTAGTGGTTGTTGTACCAACAGCAATGATATTTTGGTTTTTATCTTTGGTTTGGTTGATAAGGTCAGCCGTTTCCTTTTCAATGATCATTTGCTCGGAGTCCATTTTGTGTTTTGAAAGGTCTTCCACATCCACTTTCCTGAAGTTTCCGAGGCCTGCGTGCAGCGTTATTTCCGCAAAATTTACCCCTTGGATTTCAAGTCGTTTCATGATTTCGCGGCTAAAATGCATACCTGCTGTTGGTGCTGCAACGGCACCTTCATGTTTGGCAAATATTGTTTGATAACGCTCTTTGTCTTCCGGTTCAATGGGGCGATTTATGATTTTGGGCAAAGGAGTTTCTCCCAAATCCTGGATTAACTTCTTGAAATCTTCATAAGGCCCGTCATGTAAAAACCTGAGAGTGCGTCCGCGAGAGGTTGTGTTGTCAATGACTTCAGCTACCAGGGATTCATCTTCTCCAAAATATAATTTGTTGCCAATACGGATTTTTCGGGCCGGGTTTACTAATACATCCCAAAGCCTCGATTCATAGTTTAACTCACGGAGCAAAAACACCTCGATTTTTGCTCCGGTCTTTTCCTTAACGCCATAAAGTCGGGCAGGAAAAACCTTCGTATTGTTGATGACAAAAGTATCCTGGTCTCCAAAATACTCAAGAATGTCTTTAAAATTTCTGTGTTCGATTTCTCCACTTTCTCTGTGTACAACCATTAGCCTTGATTCATCACGATGTTTGGGGGGATGGTAGGCAATCTGATCGACAGGTAAATTAAATTTGAATTGCGATAATTTCATATATAGTTGATAATTTTGCTTTAAAGGCATGCAAATATAATACATTCAAACCCCGAAGTCCAGTAATTTAGGCAAAAAAGAACAAGACCAGAGGCTAAAAATATTAAATCACTATGGTAACGTTGGTTAGGTAACGTTTGTTTTATGAATCGACGTTTTCTATCGCTTTTTTTATCTCTTCTAATGAAAAGGCATTTTGCAAGTTGTATTCGCCGATATTTGTACGTCTTAATTCACCCAGATAAGCGCCTGTATTCAGGTAAGCGCCAATATCTCTTGCCAATGAGCGTATGTAAGTACCCTTGCTGCATTCTATTTGAAATACAGCCTGCTTGTCTTCTAATGAAATTAATTTAAAATCATGAATCGTTACTTCTTTTTCTTTTAAATTAACTTCATCATCTTTACGGGCGTAATCATAAGCTCTTCGTCCTTTGACTTTCACAGCTGAATAGATAGGCGGTGTTTGTTTTATTTTACCGGTAAAGGACTTGAATGTTTTTTTCAATGCTTCTTCAGTAACATTGGTTGTAGAGAAGGTTTGATCAATCTCTGTTTCCATATCAAAGGAAGGTGTAGTAGCTCCAAAAACAAATGTCCCGATATATGTTTTTCTGCCTTGCTGGAGCACTTCTATACTTTTTGTCATGCGGCCTGTGCAAATGATCAATAAACCGCTGGCTAATGGGTCTAAAGTGCCGGCATGGCCGACTTTTAGTTTTTCTTTAATCTGAAAATTTTTCTTAATCCAATAACGGATGTCTTTAACGACCTTAAATGAAGTAATTCCTTTAGGCTTATCAATTAGCAGCAAGGTTCCGGCTTTGAAGTCTGTATCGGATTGGATATGCGTAAGAGGTTCTGTCATATTAAAATACCATAATTCCTATTGCTGTCAAGCCTACAATCATGCAATAAAAGGCAAAATATTTCAATTTTGCTTTTCTGACCAGGCTGATCATCCAGGTACAAGCGGCAGCTCCGGCAATGAAAGCAGCCAAAAAACCGATAATCAATGGGACGCTGCCAATACTGGACTGGGCGATGTCTCCCGAAAAAATATCCAGAATCATTTTGCCAAGAATGATCGGAACCACCATTAAAAAAGAAAATCGGGCTGATTTTGTGCGGTCAATGCCTAACATTACACTGGCCGAGATTGTCGCCCCTGAGCGTGAAATGCCAGGCAGGATAGCAACAGCCTGAGCGATGCCTATAATGAAAGAATTTTTAAAACCAACACCCTTTTCTGTGGTTTTAGCCTTATCAGCAATGAACAATAATCCGGCTGTTAAAAGCAACATAATCCCGACAAGTATTATTTGACCTCCAAACAGCGATTCTATTTGTGTCTCCAGGGCAAATCCAATAATTCCGGCCGGGATCATAGAAATAGCAATCTTGGCAGCAAATTTCATTTCTTCATTCCATTTCCATCTGAAGATTCCCTGCAGCAATTCCAGAATGTCTTTTCTGAAGACAACGATAGTACTCAAAGCTGTTGCTGCATGTAATACAACGGTCAGTAACATGCTTTCTTCCGGAATGGTATTATTCCCGAAAAGTTCTTTGACAAGTTCCAGGTGTCCGCTGCTACTTACAGGCAAAAACTCAGTGAGTCCCTGAATTATTCCAAGGATTAATGCTTCTATCCAATTCATGAATGTAATTGCTTAATGTTAATCCCGGGTTTTATTGGATGGACGTTTCATAATGGCAAAAATCTCAACAACATAACCAGCCAGGATCAATAAAGGAGCCAATGTAATTCTGCGAAAGCTGAATATTTCTTCATTAAACTCATTCGGGTCTGTAGAACCGCCACCAGACATTAAAATAAAGCCTAATCCAATAAGAATTAATCCGATAATCAAAAGTCGATAACTTTGTTTTCCAAAAGTAAACTCTTCTTTCTTTAATTCTTCTTTCTTTTTGTGGTCTTTCTGTGTTTGTTGTTTTGAAGATTTCGCTGTTTTTGGGCTCATAATATATTGGATGTTTAATAATAATACAGATTATTTGTTTTGATTTTTAAGTATTTCCTTACGGCAAAGTAAGTAGATATCCACGAAAATAACAAACCGGTCAGAATTACACCTGCAAATAAAACCAAATAAAGGTCAACTTCCGAAAGATTTATTAGTTCGGGGAAACTTTGATATATGAGGTACATCGTTCCAATAAGCATGGCAATAGCTAAAAGAGATGCAATTAATCCATGCAAGACCCCTTTGATCAAAAAAGGGCTTCGGATAAATCGTTGCGTAGCACCGACAAGCTGCATGCTTTTGATCAAAAAACGCCTGGAGAAAACAGATAGCCGTATGGTGTTGTTAATTAATGCAATAGCAATTAAGATCAAAATAATGCTAAAGCCTAACAAGATGATGCTGATCTTTCGCGTATTCTTGTTAACTTGTTCAACTAATGATTCTTCGTAATGTACTTCTTTTACCGCGGCATGCTGGTTGATTTCTTGCTGAATAACTCTTAATGAGTCATTATTGGCATATTTAGCGTTTACATTTACTTCAATAGAAGGCAATAATGGATTATATCCTAAAAACTCAACAAAATCTTCGCCCAGGTCTTCCTTTAGCTCTCGTGCTGCTTCTTCTTTCGTAATGTATTTGGTGGATTTACGGTAAGGCTCTGTATCAATAGACTTACGCAGGATAATTATATCCGCTTCGCTTACATCTTCTTCCATAATTACTGAAAGCGTTATGTTCTCTTTCACATAATCAGAAAGCTTTTTGGCATTTAATACAATCAAACCGAGTAAACCCAATATGAAAAGCACTAAAGCAATGCTCAACACAGTGGTTAATACAGAAGTGGTTAGACGTCGTTTATTGAATTTTTCTTCTTTCTTTGCCATAAGAATTTTAAAAGGGCTAAGATAATAATTTTTATGCCTGGCAAAACAACACAATAAAAGAAGGTTTAAAATTGGTTTATGCTGTTCAGGTATCAATGTTAATAATACTTTCATGAAGCGCCGGGATTAATCCGGGATTAATCTGCCCAAAGATTGTTCCTTAGATATAGGTTGAGTTTAGCGGACTTTTCATAAATTCGCAGCTTGATATTGATAACGTTTGAAAATAAGAGATAACCCATGGACTATAATTTTAATGAAATAGAAAAGAAGTGGCAGGACTTCTGGGCGGAGAACAAAACCTTTAAAGCGGAGAATAAGTCAGACAAGCCGAAATATTATGTTCTGGATATGTTTCCTTATCCATCAGGTGCTGGTCTGCATGTGGGGCATCCTTTAGGATATATTGCTTCGGATATTGTGGCAAGGTTTAAACGAAATGAGGGGTTTAATGTACTTCATCCTATGGGATACGATGCTTTTGGCTTGCCTGCTGAGCAATATGCCATACAAACAGGAACACACCCGGCTGTTACTACAGAAAAAAATATCAAACGTTATCGCCGGCAGTTGGATCAAATTGGTTTTTCTTTTGATTGGGACCGCGAAGTGAGAACCTGTGACCCCAGCTATTATAAATGGACGCAATGGACTTTTATCCGGCTTTTCGAGCACTGGTATGATCTGGATTTAGATAAAGCACGGCCCATTTCTGAATTAAAAAATATTTTTGATAAAGACGGAAGCCAAGAGATAAATGCAGCCAAAAATGATCATGAACCATTTACAGCAGAACAGTGGAAGAATTTTTCCGAAACAGAGCAACAACAAATTTTAATGCATTACCGGCTGGCCTATTTATCAGAGACAATGGTTAACTGGTGCCCGGCGTTGGGAACCGTATTGGCTAATGATGAAGTAAAAGATGGTTATTCTGAGCGTGGCGGACATCCGGTGGAACAAAAGAAGATGAAGCAATGGTCGTTGAGGATAAGAGCCTATGCGGAAAGGTTACTGAAGAATCTGGATAGATTGAATTGGTCGGAGTCTATCAAAGAAATTCAACGTAATTGGATCGGACGCTCCGAAGGAGCTGTGATTTATTTTCCGGTAAAAGGAAAAGAAAAAACTATTGATGTCTTTACTACGCGCCCGGATACACTTTATGGGTCTACATTTATGGTGTTAGCTCCTGAGCATGAAATTGTAGATGAGCTTAAGACAGAAGATAATAAACATAAGATTGAAGAATATATAGAAAAATCAAAAAACCGTTCAGAGCGAGAACGACTGGCTGAAGTTAAGGAGGTTAGCGGTGTTTTCACCGGGCGTTATGGAGTAAATCCCGTCAATGGAAGAGAGGTACCTATTTACATAGCCGATTATGTGCTTAGCGGATATGGAACAGGAGCTATTATGGCTGTTCCGGCTCACGACAGCCGTGATTTTGCTTTTGCCCGCCATTTTGATCTGCCCATTACTCAGGTTGTTAAAAGCCCTGATGAGGAAGTTGTGGATACGGCTCAATGGAACGATTCTTATGATGCCAAAGAAGGAGTTATAATAAATTCTGATTTCATCAATGATCTGGAGGTGAATGAAGCGATCCGGAAAATAATTGACATTCTTGAAGAAAAAAATATAGGTTACGGAACAGTCAATTATCGCTTGCGCGATGCCATTTTCAGCCGTCAACGGTATTGGGGAGAACCTTTCCCTATTTACTATAAAGAAGGCATGCCTTATCCGTTGGATGATAGTAAATTACCATTGGAGTTACCGGAGGTTGATGAGTATAAACCAACAAAAGAAGGTAAACCACCTCTGGCAAGAGCAAAAAACTGGACTACAGAAGAGGGATATCCTTTGGAAACCAGCACAATGCCGGGTTTTGCCGGATCAAGCGGATATTACTACCGGTATATGGATCCCAATAATGATAAGGAATATTTTTCCAGAGAAACCAATCAATACTGGCGGGATGTCGATCTTTATCTCGGGGGTGATGAACATGCCACGGGCCACCTGATGTATGCCCGTTTCTGGGCGATGTTTCTTTATGATATCGGAATGACGGTGGAAGAAGAACCATTTAAGCGACTGATTAACCAGGGCAAAATTCAGGGACGTTCAAACTTTGTATATCGTATTGTTGGGGAAAATAAATTTGTTTCATACCATAAGCGCAAAGAATATAAAACACAGCGCATGCATGTGGATATTAATATAGTGCATAACGATATTCTGGATATTGAAGCCTTTAAAAACTGGATGCCGGAATTTAAAGATGCCGAATTTATTCCTGAAGATGATGGTAAATATGTTTGTGGATGGGAAGTGGAGAAGATGAGTAAATCAAAATACAATGTTCAGAATCCGGATGACCTGATTGATGAATATGGAGCGGATACGTTCCGGTTGTATGAGATGTTTCTTGGACCTATCGAAAGCCATAAACCCTGGGATACACAAGGAATTGAAGGAGTTTCCCGGTTTATTAGAAAGTTTTGGCGCTTATATCATGATGAGCAGGGAAATTTTGATGTTTCTGATGAAAAACCCAATGCCGATGAATTGAAAATTTTGCATCAGACAATCAAAAAAGTTAAAGAGGATATCGATAAGCTCTCTTTTAATACATCTGTGAGTCAGTTTATGATTTGTGTTAATGAACTGGGCGAGATGAAAACTAAAAAACGGCAAATTCTGGAGCCTTTAGTAATTTTGGTATCTCCGTTTGCCCCGCATATAGCGGAGGAAATTTGGAGCCGTCTTGGTCATTCCGGAACTATTGCTTATGCTGAGATGCCCGGCTACAATGAGGAGTATTTAAAAGAATCGAGTTTTGAATATCCGGTTTCTTTTAATGGTAAAATGAGATTTAAAAAAGAGATGCCGCTGGATATGTCCAAAGAAGAAATAGAAAAAGCTGTTCTGGAAGACGAAAGGTCAGCTAAATATCTTGGCGATAAGCCACCGAAAAAGGTGATTGTGGTCCCGAAAAGGATTGTCAATATTGTTGTGGCTAAATAGTGTCAGTCAAAGTGGACAAGGTGTCTTAGTGATCATGTCTCTGTTCAGAAGGTTCCCCCGCATTTATCGGGGGCTTGCGCAGCCCGAAAATGCGCAGTTTACTCAGGTAAATGAGCAATTTTCGGGCAAGCGTAACGCAGTAAATGGGACTTTATGGACAGAGACTAAATAAAATAATATGTTTTTGGCCCAAAATTTGGTCTGCCAATACAAATATCAAATTATTCCTGTCATGAAAATTAAAAAACCATCTGCAAGCGTAAGAAATATTTTGCTTTTATTTCTGATTTTTCCTGTTTTTTTATCGGCTCAGGATGAATTGCGATATGAGACGAATAAAGCTTTTACCACAGGTGAATATCTCAAATTACGGATTTATTTTCATTCATTTATAACCGGAAAATTATCGGCAGGCTATGCTACGTTAAAAATCCAGGATTCCACTGATACATTGTATGGACGGGAAGTGATGCATGTTAAAGGCCAAGGAAAGACCAGCAAGGCCTTTGGTTGGTTTTATGATATCGATGACCGGTACGAAACATTTATTGATGTTAAAACTTTAGCTCCCTGGAAATTTATTCGGAGAGTGAATGAAGGGGGATACATTATTAATCATGATACCTATTTTGACCAGAGAAAATCGGAAGCATTTTTCCGTGATAATAAAAATGATGAACGAAAAACGTTAAATACCCCAAAATATATCCAGGACGTATTATCTATTATTTATTATGCCAGAACCTTTGATTATTCGAAAGCTGATGAGGGCGATATTTTTGAAACGGATTTTATGATAGATGATACAACTTACACTGCAAGAGTTAAGTATGCGGGCAAAGAAAATATCAAAACAGACCTGGGTAAATTTAAGTGCATCAAGATAGTCCCATTACTGGATATGAAAGGGGTATTTAATAAAGAAGATCCGATGGTACTGTATGTCTCGGATGACAAAAATCGTGTCCCGATGTTTGGAAAGAGTGAACTTAAAGTTGGCTCTATGCGTGTAGAACTGATTGAATACGACGGGCTACGAAATTATTTTTCTTCTTCAATTCGTTGGAACGATTGATTGTGTATCTTAGATACCTAATTGCTCATCTATAAAAACGGAAATATGTATTTACGAAAACTTATGGTCGTGGTTGCCATATTAGTCTTCTCTGTTGCGGCGACATTTACTTTTGCTGAATTCTCGAATGGCATTTCACAGGAAAAAACCTATGAACAAATCTGGGACAAAGTTGATAAACTGGCGAAAGAAGGAAAGCCCAAATCTGCATTAAAATTTGTTCGTCAGATAAAGGAAAAAGCTTTGCAGGAAGAAAATCAGCCTCAGTTTTTAAAATCCGTGGTTTTTGAAATACAGATGAAGCAAAAATTCATGGAAGACCCCATGAAAGAAGCTGTGGAGGTTGTCAGAAATTCTTTGGAGCAGACGAATAACAAGATATCCAATGCTTTCCTTCATTCTTTGCTTGCCGATACATACCGGTCTTTTCAAAACAGATACGCTTATAAAATTCAAGACAGAACCCAGTTAATGAATGATACGGTTCAGGATATTGAACAATGGACAAATAAAAAACTGACAAAAGAAATTATAGATGAATACCAGAGCTCGCTGAAGCATGAGGATTTATTGAATAATACACCAATAGAAGACTTTAAAATTATTATCCGGGAGGACTCTGAAGATCAAAAAGAATACCTGAAAACAGTATATGATCTACTTGCTTCCTCCGCATTGGACTACTATACCAATCAGGATAACGATTTGGTAGAAGCCGGAACTGCTCTTGAGTTGAAAGATAATCGTTATTTTAAGGTAACGGAAGAATTTCTGAACATTTCTATTCCACAAAAGTCAAATGATCTTGCTGCTATTACTTTGAATTTATATCAAAAGCTGTTCAAATTTCATAAAGATGATCAGAGCCCTTTCCTGAAAGTGATGTTTGATCTTGAAAGACTTCAATATCTAAAAGAAAAAAGCAAACGTAAGGATGCCGGGGAGTTGTATCGGTTTGCGCTTGAAAATTTAGTGGAGCAGAATCAAAATCACGAGGTCTCTGCCCGGGTAAAATATAAACTTGCTGAATATTGGAATAAGCAAGGTGAAAAATATGATCCGCTGAAAGGTGAAGACCATAAAATGGATAAGGTAAAGGCGTTAAATTATTGTCAAAAAGCCATCGAAGCATTTCCGGATAGTTATGGTGCAAAAAAATGCAAATCATTAAAGACCTCTCTTGAAGAAAAAAATCTTTCAATCAGGCAGGAGAATGCTGTTATTCCCGAGGAGCCTTCTATTGCAAAACTTGACTATACAAATTTGCCGCAAGTGTTTTTCAGGATTTATAAGCTAAATCCTGATAACTATCCTAAGTGGAACTATAGGCAGAATCGCAATGAAATGCTGCAGATAATTAAGGATTCAGAGCCGGTAACCGAATGGATGTACGAGTTGCCTGATGATGGTGATTTGCAGACGCATAGCGCTGAAATAAAAATTCCGGCATTGGATAACGGGTATTATATGATTTTAGCTTCCTCGGATAATCAGTTTAATGAAAAGTCAAACCTGATTAAATATTCGGATTTTTTTGCCACGAGTTTACAGGTCCATGTCCGCTCATTGGGCGACAATACGCTTGAAGGATATGTGCTGAACAGAAAGACAGGAGAAGCCATAAAAAATGCTCAACTGGACTTTTTTAATTTTAATTATGATTACCAGAGAAACAATTCGAAAAAATCCCTGATCAAAAGTTTGACTTCCGGTAAAGATGGTTCCTTTCAGCTTAATGCTCCGGATGATAATTACAACAGATATGCATTGGAAGTCAAAAAGGGAGACGATTACTTTGTGCTTCCGGGAGCCTTATATCACAGAGGTGTTCGTCAACCGTCAAAAGAATCTGAGAATATAAACATTCAGCTTTTTACGGATCGTTCGATTTACCGTCCCGGACAAATAGTATACTTCAAGGGGCTTGTCCTTAACGCAAAAGGAAAGGACAGCAAAATAAAAACAAATTATAAAACAACCATTTCATTATTCGATGCCAATAATGAGGCTGTTAAAGAAAAGAGCTTGACGACAAATGAATACGGTTCTTTTAACGGTTCTTTTGTTTTGCCTTCTTCAGGACTTACAGGCAGATTTCGTTTACGCACATCGCATGGTTCACAGACCATTCGTGTGGAAGAATACAAACGTCCGCGTTTTGAAGTGAAGTTGCAAAAAGTAGATCAGGAATTCCGTTTAGGAGATGAAGTTATAATGCGTGGT
>JBNJGZ010000020.1:21942-24047 GCA_051748065.1 Bacteroidota bacterium | reverse complement strand
TCTTCGGTTTAGATACATTTTTTTCCGGGCTGCGAAAATTTGCTCTTTTCTGTTAGCCTGCCGGGCTTTTAGCTCTTTGATTTTTTAGCCAAATATCGGAACGAATTTACACAGGTTTAACAAAACAAGAACAGTGGGGAATTGCATTAATGAAAATTTGTTGACTGTAATTCTTTCGTCAGTTGATAATAGGTGAAATGGAGCAGGCTTAGGTGAAAGACCAGCTTCGTCTGCATAACAGCCAGTTGCGCAGCGCCGGGAAAGCTTTCCCCGATGTCAAGCTAATCACTCCGTAATTCCCATTTTCCGCATCAGGAAGGAAGCATTCAGACTTTGGGCGATTCCGGCTTTCAGTTGGTAATCAAAATAGAGTTTGTCGTTTTTGATTTCTACTTCAAAGCAGTGGTTCTGAATTTTTCGGGGAAATTCTTTTTCCAGTTCACCCAGTTGCAGGTCGTGGGTAGCAACAATGCCATTGCTTTCATATTTGATAAGCTTTCGGAGTAGCTTTTGCGATCCGGTTTGTTTATCTTTGGAGTTGGTGCCTTTCAGAATTTCATCCAGAAGGCAAAAAAGCTGTTCGCCTTTTTCCAGGGTCTGAATAATATATTGCAGGCGTTTTAATTCGGCATAAAAAAACGATTCATTTTTCACCAGCGAGTCCTTTGTGCTTAAGCTGCTGATTACCCTGACGGGCGTAAACGTGAACGTCTCGCAATCGACAGGGACTCCAAGTTGAGCAAGAATTATATTTAAGCCGATGGTTCTCAGGTAAGTGCTTTTGCCAGCCATATTGGCTCCGGTGATAATGCTAAAGGAGCCTTTTTCTGTCATGGATATGGGATTACCTACCCGTTCCTGTTTGGGGATAAGAATGTGTTTGCAATTGGTTCCTTCCAGGTGAAATGTATCTGTGGAGGAATCTTCTGGTTCGGGATAAGTATATTCCGGATAGCAATAGGCAAAGTTGGCAAGGCTAATTAAGGCATCAAAAGTAAAAATCGATTCTGTTTTTTCTTTTAATTCGGCTCCATGCTTTTGTTTCCAGCTGCTGAGGCGTGCAATCTGGTGCAAATCCCAAAGGAACAAGCTGTTCAGCAGAAAAGCTGCAAAAACATTGTGGCGTACATCAAATGCCTGTAAGATATTGACTAACTTTTTCAGGGAGGAGTCATCCATGGAAGAATTCAGCTTATTTTGTTCTGTTTTTAATGTTTCGGACTTAAACTCCAGGTCCGTGATAATTGAGATCAGTTGGTTTAAGGTTTCCAGTGACGGGGCAATATGATTTAATCCGGCATGGTGTTCATTAACTTTTCTGTTGTAGGTTGCGGTAATTGTCAGCCCGGCGATAACCCATAATATCAGCCAGGGCCAGAAAATCACACCGGCAATGGTCAGTCCGGAAAGGATGAGCGAGACCAGACTAAAGCTTCTGGCCAGCCAGCGTTCTTTTTTTACGGAATGCCCTTTTCTGCCTGTCCACACATTCAGGTTATGCGTTTGCTCTTTTGTAAACCGTCTTTTTTGTCCGGTTTCCATAAACCACTGCAAATGGTTTAGGTGTTGTGACAAGTCCCGGACAGCCTCCTGCCGGTTTTTTATATCATCTGCTTTCAGCAGCGGCCGGGAAAACCAATCCGCCAGTTTTTGTTCTCCATTGTCGGTAATGGTTCTGTTGAATAGTTGAAAAACGGAGTTTTGCCCGAAAATATTCAGGTCAAAACTAAAGTCATGCTCCGGAGCCTGATAGCCTCCTCCATGAGCAAAAGAAGAAAAGTCGTGATTTAATGCATTAACTTCAAGCTGATTAATATTTTCCAGGCGTTCTGCTTTCTGCATTTGGGTCAGCGCTTTATTGTGCAGATAAACAATGCGCAGAAATACGGCGATAAAAACGATTATGATGCTTATAAGAACGACGAAATTAAACAGTGTTGAAATATAGATTGCCGCAAGACCGGCAAGAAAAACGATCAGCCGGCTCCACGATAACCGCCGGGATTTCTTTTCAAACGCATCCTTTTTTTTATTGTATTTCCTTATTCTATTACGGAATACTTCTCCTGGCTGCATAAAAAAATATTTGTCAAATGGATATCTTT
>JBNJGZ010000020.1:0-21842 GCA_051748065.1 Bacteroidota bacterium | reverse complement strand
TCTTTTCAAACGCATCCTTTTTTTTATTGTATTTCCTTATTCTATTACGGAATACTTCTCCTGGCTGCATAAAAAAATATTTGTCAAATGGATATCTTTATATTATGAGTCCGGTATAAAAACACTAAATTTATCACAGCCGCTAAAAATCAGCTTTACCCCATCCCTAAAGGGAGTCTGATTTTCAGCGGCTTCATCCGCTTTTGGCGGATTGGGTTAAAAAGCCGGTGAAAATCAAATGTGACCTTTTTACACCGGACTCTATTATTTAAAAGAAGGCTAAAAATAACAAAAAAGGGCGGTTCATTGTATAAACCGCCCTTTATTTTTAAATGAAAAATTCTTTTGTCTGATGCAAAGAATCTTATTAGAAATTGCAGAGTCTTATTCTTCTGCTTCTTCAATTTCTTTTTCCTGTTCAGGTTTCTTCTGCATCTTATCTGACTTCATGTGCTTTTTAGCTTTCTTTTTCGCATGGACAATGTCCAGTTCGTCAATAATGTTTTGTGCACCGGCAAATTTGTCGATCACAAACAGTACATAGCGGATGTCAGCATTGATGGTTCGTTGCAGTTCGTCTTCAAAAGCAATATCGCCGCTCATCGCTTCCCAGTTTCCGTCGAAGGCGAGGCCTATCAGGTTTCCCTTACCGTCGATTACCGGTGAACCGGAATTTCCGCCTGTAATATCATGGTCTGTTAAGAAACACACATGCATTTCATCCCCTTCACCGTAAGGACCATAATTTTTGTTTTTGTAGAGTTCTTTCAGTTTTTCCGGGACAATAAATTCTTTGTTGTCCGGGTCTTCTTTTTCCATAATACCCTGCAGTGTTGTAAAGTGGCGGTAAGTAACGGCGTCTTTGGGTTTGTAACCGTCTACTTCGCCATAGGAGAGGCGCATAGTAAAATTGGCGTCCGGATAGAATGTTTTGTCGGAGTCCATTTTACGGAGAGCCTGCATAAACAAACGACGGCCTTTATTCTTCTTTAAATTGGCTTCTTGTAGCCCGGCTTGCATTTTATTAAAATTCATGAAAAAAGCCTCTTTTAATTTATAAACAGGGTCTTTTTTCAATGTTTTTAATTTGGGATCGTCAAGCCACTTCATAACTTCTTCTTTGGAGTCAAACATGGACTTGGAATAAATTTTAGCGGCTAATTCCTCAAAATTACCATCATGTTTTTTAACCATTTTCTTAAAAAGTTCCGGTTGTTGGTCTTCGGGCACTTCTTCTGAAAACATGCGGAACATAACAGCCATCATATCTTTATCCAGTGGCTTGTAGTAATCTTTAAAATGTTTTTTGATATCGGATTTGATCTTTGCGATCATGGCCTCGATTTTCTCATCATCTTTTTCATCAGCATCAAGGGCAGCTGCCAAAGGTTCAAATTGTCTGGAGAGACCGATAACTTCCGGACCCAGATAGATTGCTTCAATAAAATAGTAGCGATGGGTTATCTGATCATCAGAGGCTTTGTAGAACTCTTCAATATCAGAAAGTGCATTGCCATATTTTTCTTTTCGTTCTTCACTTTCGTTAATCCATTTTGTGAGTCTTTCTTCCAGTTGCTCTTTTTCCTGAGGTATTTTCAAATCCTTCAGCGCTTTGCTCATGCCTATAAAGTTTTTCCAGTAGTTGGAAACGCGGGCACGTTTGGAAGCATATTTAATTTTCACGGAAGAATTATTGTCCATGTATTTATCCATGATATCCAGTTTCTGCCTGCGGATTTTAATGCGGGTAGGATACATTTTGGCCAGGTTCTGCTTGATCCCGAAGGAAGTCATATAGCGGTCTGTTCCTCCCGGATAACCCATGATCATTGAGAAGTCGCCGGGCTTAACACCGTCAATAGAAATCGGCAGGTGATGTTTGGGTTTCATGGGCACGTTATCCTTGGAATATTCAGCTGGAGAACCGTCCGGAGCGGTATACACGCGGAATAATGAGAAATCTCCGGTATGGCGGGGCCACATCCAGTTATCCGTATCTCCACCGAAATTTCCTATGGATGACGGAGGAGCTCCTACTAAACGTACGTCAGGATACTCTTCCATGAGAAACAAATAATAAGCATTCCCGTCAAAAAAGCTTTTTAAAACAGCGTTGTATTCATTGTCTTTCGTGGCTTCCTTTTTGAGTTTCTTTATTTTTTCATCGATTACTTTGTTTCGCTCCTGTTCGTCCATATCCGCGTTGACATCTTCCAGTACCTGATCTGTTACGTCATCAACACGAATTAAGAAGCTTACACTGAAATCTTCATTTGGCAGTTCTTCCTCTAAGCTACGAGCCCAGAAGCCATCTTTCAGGTAATCGTTTTCCGTGGTGGAATGTGCCTGGATGTTTCCATATCCGCAGTGGTGATTGGTTAAAATCAATCCTTTCTCAGAAATAATTTCACCGGTGCATCCATTTCCAAATTGGACGATAGCATCTTTAAGACTTGCATTGTTGACACTATAAATTTCTTCGGGGGTTAGTTCCAGCCCCATTTTTTGCATGTCTTCGTAGTTCAGGCGCTCAACCAGAAAAGGAAGCCACATGCCTTCATCGGCTTTGAGCATAGGCTGAAAAACCAGCATCAAAGCGAAAATTCCAATTATTAATTTCTTCATTTGAGGTTATGTTTTATTTGGTTATTTTTCGGATGCAAAAATACCGCAATTTGTAATTTTCGGGATAGAAAATTTAATGTTGTGGTTTTTTAAATCACTTTTATTATGAATATGAATAATACAGGCTAGAGGTACCTATCTCCATGGTCTAATTTGATATCATTGATAAATCTGCGGATCATGGATTCCTGATCTCTTTTGCAGATCAGCAGCCGGTCTTCATCTTCGGCAACAATATAATCTGTAAGCCCCTGCAAAATTACTAATTTATTGTCAGGAATTTTTACTATGGAATTCTTTGTGTCGTATACTTTAACATTTTTGCCTTTAATGCTGTTGCCGTTTTTGTCTTTTTCCAGGCTGTTGTATAAACTGTCCCATGTTCCCAGATCGGACCAGCCAAACGAGCTGACATAAACATAGGTATTGTCAGCTTTTTCCATAATGCCATAATCAATAGAGATGTTTTTGCAAACGGTGTAGACACTTCTGACAAATGAAGATTCCTGAGGCGTGTTGTATTTCTTTATTCCGGAACGAAAGGTCGCATAGACATCCGGGAGATTTTCTTTATATGATTTGAGCCAGGTGTTTAGGTTGGCAATAAATATCCCGGAATTCCAAAGGAAATCGCCGCTTTCAATAAATTTTTTGGCCATTTCCTGATCGGGTTTTTCCGAAAATGTCTTAACCTTATAAATATTTTTATTATTGACATCGATTTTTACATCATCATACTGGATATATCCGTATTCTGTTTCCGGCCAATTCGGTGGTATTCCGAGTGTAAGTATCCAGTCATTAACTTCCGTAACATCCAGTGCTTCCTGAATTGTAGAAAGAAAATTGTTTTCTTTTGTGATGATATGGTCTGCGGGAGTAACTATGATATTGGCTTCCGGATTGATATCATGGATTTTATAACAGGCATAAGCCAGACAGGGTGCAGTGTTTCGCCTGGCAGGTTCCGGAACGATCTGATTATTATATAAATCCGGCAATTGATCATGGACCAGTTGCTTGTATCTTTCATTGGTAACAATAAAAATATTTTCTTCAGGGACGATTTGTGCAAACCGGCTAAATGTTTGTTGTAAAAGAGATTCTCCCGTACCCAGAATGTCTATAAATTGTTTCGGGTAGTCGGAGCGGCTTATCGGCCAGAAGCGTGTTCCAAGGCCGCCTGCCATTATCACACAGTATGTATTTTCGTTCATGGCTATAGGTTTTGAAGTCAAATGTAAGAAAAATATTAATGTCAGGATCAAATTGTTTTTACCGGCTGCGGATTTATATAAATTTGTACACCAGGGGGAAACAGATAATATTTTTCATTATCCAAATTTTGACACAGGAAACGTACCCGGCGTTTTTTAATTTTTCGGAAAGACTTGCCGTCTTCAAGAAAAAAGACCGCACCGTTGGCGATATCTTCAACATACGTACGTGTTTCTCCGGGATGATCCATGCCTCTTAGAACTTTGTCCATTTCAGCTGTACCGGCAGTTGTCGCTTTTAGCTTTGCGGGATATGTTGGTAATGTCGCTGCCAGCTTTTCCGGGAAAACGCGCTGATGCTGCAGCTCAGAAAGCAAACTGAAGTAAGTTTCTTTCCATTGTTTCCCATGCGGCTTGATGTATGGCCCAAAAGTGCTGAATGCAATGTGGTGTGCTATCTCGTGTGTAAGTGTGATCAGAAAACGATAAGCATTGCGGTCTACATTAACGGTAATTTTGGGTATCCTTCGATTCATAGCGGGACGATAATCACCGGCTTTGGTTTTTCGCTCGTCAACTATGGCAACCTGCACCGGATAGTCTTCCAGCCATTTTTTTAAATGGGGTAAAGACTGTTGAGGAATAAATCTCAACAGTAATTTTTCAGATTCTTTGCTGAGGTTCATTAATTTCTACTTTGCTGAATGATCCGCAATTGCATTCTTTTTTTAGCCTGGCCTTACGTGATGTAGAGCAAGAGGCAAGGCTGAGAGCCAATATGATGATAAAAAAGACAGATATGATTTTGTGTGTGTTCATAAATCTCACTATTTAAGTATCTGATAATTGTCTATAAAATGTGCTCATATTTCTATGATAGTTCTTACAAAAGTAAAAACTATTTTTTGTCATTTGAACAGAAAAAACAATTTTGTTTTACAAATATGTATTAATTTAGCAAAACAATAACACAACTATGGGACCACTCTATCATTTGGGGCGTTATGCCTTGTTAATGAAGCGTGCTTTCAAAAAACCGGATAAACAAAAGGTTTTTTGGCGGCGTGTTTTAAATGAAATAGACAAGCTTGGAGTAAGTTCTCTGGGGATTGTTTTGATTATTTCCGTCTTTGTTGGAGCTGTAGTTGCCCTGCAGGCGGCATTTAACATGGAAAGCCCCTGGATACCGGATTATGCTGTTGGACTAACTACCCGGCAATCTATCATACTGGAATTTTCACCTACGATCATTAGTGTTATTCTGGCAGGAAAAGTAGGCTCCAGTATATCTTCAGAAATAGGGAGTATGCGCATTTCCGAGCAGATTGATGCCATGGAGATCATGGGTGTTAATCCGGCTAGTTTGTTAGTCGCTCCCAAAGTGCTTGCTGCCATGTTGATCAATCCGTTTTTAATAATCTTAAGTATGACTGTGGGTATCTTTGGCGGATGGCTTGGAGCGTTGGCTAGCGGAGCGCTTACCGGGGAGATGTATGTCTTTGGAATAAAATCCTTTTTTCATATGTATGATGTTTTTTATGCACTGTTTAAAACTGTTATTTTTGCATTTATTATCACCAGTGTATCATCCTATTATGGATATTTTGTAAAAGGAGGTTCCATTGAAGTAGGTTATGCCAGTACACGTGCTGTAGTAAGCAGCAGCATACTCATCATATTTGCTAACTTGGTTCTCACTCAATTGATGCTAACATGATAAAAGCTGAAAATATATCAAAATCGTTTCAGGAAACAACGGTTCTTAATGATGTGTCTGCAACCTTTGAGAAAGGGCAAAATAACCTTATTATCGGGCAAAGCGGATCAGGGAAAACTGTGATGATGAAATGTATTGTCGGGTTGCTGGAGGTTGACAAGGGGATGATTTTTTATGATGATCGCAACTTCAACAAAATGAGTTTTAAACAGCGAAAGGAACTAAGAAAAGAAATCGGAATGCTTTTTCAGGGCGGAGCATTGTTTGATTCCATGAATGTGGAAGAAAATGTGATGTTTCCATTGACAATGTTTACAAACTGGACATACAAAGAAAGACAGGACAGAGTTAATTTTTGTCTGGAGCGCGTTAATTTAAATAATGTGAATCATTTGTATCCCGACGAGCTTAGTGGAGGAATGCAAAAACGTGTGGCTATAGCCCGCGCTATTTCTATGAATCCAAAGTATCTTTTTTGTGATGAGCCTAATTCCGGTTTGGACCCGAGAACTTCTGTGATGATCGATGATTTGATCGATGAGTTGACAAGAGACTTTGAAATGACAACCATTATCAATACCCATGATATGAATTCGGTCTTGAGTATGGGCGATCAGATCCTTTTTATCAACAAAGGGGAAATTGCCTGGAAAGGAAGTAAAGATGAGATCCTTACAACAAATAATAAAACCATCAATGACTTTGTATATGTAACCGAAATGGCCAAAAGGTTAAAAGGATAACTACATTATGGATAACATTACTTATCTGGATATCATCTTAATAATACCGATTATCTGGTTTGCTTACAAGGGTTTTTCCAAAGGGTTTGTGATAGAACTGGCTTCTCTGGCGGCTTTAATTCTGGGAATTTTTGCTGCTGCTCATTTTTCGGATTATACAGCACAATTTCTTACCGAAGAACTCAATTTTCAATCGGAATATTTACATATCATATCTTTTGCTTTAACATTTATATTGGTTGTAATAGCTACACATCTGGTAGGACGTATCGTGGAGTCTGTAGTGAAAATTGTGATGCTGGGGTTTTTCAATAAAATTGCCGGTGCTGCTTTCGGGATACTGAAGGTCTCATTGGTATTAAGCGCGTTATTTTATATCCTTCACACCGTAGATGTTTCTGATAATCTGATTTCAAAAGAGACCAAAGAAAAGTCACTGCTTTATGAGCCTGTTTCTTCCCTGGTTTACGTTATTATGCCTGTAGTAAAAGACCTGGATTGGAAAGATAAGGGACTCGACTCATTAAAAGGGGATGAGGATAAAAAAGACCCAGAAGACGCAAAAAGTAAAGAAATATAAAAGGGACTGTGTAAAACAGCCCCCTTAGAAATATTTAAAAATAAGCTTTTATTTTACTTATTTTGTCTATGCGCAGTGGATGAATTTTCTGACCAGCTCCATGGTTTTTTCTTCGTCATTTTCAATTTCTTTCCGGAGATTACCATCTTTGTATGATCTGAGTTCTTCTTCCATGCTGTCGATCATGTTGGCGGGAAACACACCATATTTAGTGTAGGCTTCTTTGTCTTTTTCCAGACGATCAGCAGATTCCATACATGATGTTGGTAGTCCGTCAAGCTCTTCTTGTTTACTTTTATGTTCGTCCTCAAAGATGTTAACGTCAACATAGGTCTTTTCGGCAAATTCGAGACTGTTTTCCATTTCCAGTCCGTGGCGTGCAGCAACGGTAAGTCCGGCGATTAACAGGTAAATGTCAGCGGAGCCATCGGGGGCCCGGAATTCTACTGTTTGTTTTTCACTATGATCCAATTTCTCATCTTTTTCCAGAGGATTTACTTTCTGAGCCATATTTATTCCTTCTGACCATCCCAAAGGAACACGTACAAGAACAGAGCGGTTTCTGTCTCCCCAGCAAATGTTTGTGGGGGCTTCCTGATGAGGAACAAGACGTAAGTAAGATGTGGGAATCGTGTTCCCAAAGGCAGTTAGCGAACCGGCAAGATCCAAATATCCGGCAATCGCCTTTTTGGCGATGTCGCTTAACTTGCCGTTTTGAGTCATCACGCTTTTGCCATCTTTCACAATTTTTGTGTGAACATGCATACCACTACCTGCTTTGCCCGCTGTAATCTTGGGTGCAAAAGTGAGTGTAACTCCATATTCATAGGCCAGAACACGTAAAATCCACTTGGCTATGATCAGCTGATCGGCAGCTGTTTCTGCATCAAGAGGCAGAAATTCGATTTCATTTTGCTCATATTCCAGGCCATCTTTACGGAAGTTTCCGACCTCCGAATGACCATATTTAACTTTTCCTCCACAATAGGCAATCAAATTCAGTGCCTCGGAACGAAAATGCTCTGATTTATTAAAAGGATACATTTCGTGATATCCCCTCTGGTCTTCAGCCGGGAACAGTTCATCTTCTTCCTTGATGATGTAATATTCCAATTCGCCCATTGCATGAAATTCGTACCCTGTCTTTTCCTTTAGCGTTTGGTTTGCTTTGCGCAGAATGTTTTCCGGAGCATTGGATAATAAATTGCCGTCCTTATCAAAATAAGAACAAAGAATGTCAATAGTAGGGATATCACTAAACGGATTGACAAAAGCGGTTTTATATCTCGGAACGACGTAAAGGTCAGAAGAACCTGCCTCAACATGATGAAACAGGCTGGAGCCGTCTACACGTTCTCCGGAAGTCAATATCTGGTTTAAATGTTCTTTGGACTGTATGGCGAAATTTAAGCTTTTTAACCGGCCATCTCCTCCTACATAACGCAGATTAAGCATTTCAACAAAATTATCTTCAACATACCGGATCAAGTCTGATTTGGTAAATTCTGCAGAAGGCTTTTCCAAATACTCTTCAATGGGATGAGCCGTCATTTCAATATCTTTTCTCATATATGTTTGTTTTAAGGTTTATATTTTAAAAAAAAGCAAAGTTGTCAAAACTAAGAATTTTTTATGATCTGTTTGTAAAATCACAATAAGAAAATTTTCTACAATATAGTTTACAGTAAGATGTTTTAGCTTTGGAGGTCTTATTAATAAACTTTTTTCTGCAGAGAGAAGTTGTTTTTATAGAGGAGAGCTAATCTAACTAAACAGGGATAAAAAAGAACAATTTTTATTTGCTCAAATTATCCAAAATACAGGGAATGTGACTGTTGAGGGTTTATGGTTTTTATCCTTTGTGTCATTTTGTTTTATGTCATTTGTAGTCATTTGCGCTTCGCACGTAATTTTGTTTAGCTTTATCCAAAGCCATTCACTTTAGGGCTTTTACATTTGACAGCGACCGGACGCAGAAGTATATAAAATGACTACAAATGACCTCGATGAAACAAAAAATGATTTCATGAGGTAAACCATTAATGACTATTAAATGATAACCAATGACATATTCAATACCTCAGCCAGATGTTTTTTTGTTTTTTCCAGAACCTCAGGATAGTCTATTTTTTGGCCTAATTCTTTTTCCATGGATGTAATTCCTTTATCCACAAAGCCGCACGGGTTGATATGGTTAAAATAATCCAGATTAGTATTTACATTAAAAGCAAATCCATGCATCGTTATAAATCGACTTGCTTTAACGCCAATAGCGCAAATTTTGCGTGCTTTTCCGTTTTCATCAGGATCGAGCCATACACCGGTTGCTCCATTAAGTCTCCCGGCCTGAATATTATATTCTTTCAAAACGTTTATAATAGCTTCTTCCAGGCTTTCGATGTACTTTTTTAATCCCAGACCAAAGCGTTCCAAATCAATGATTGGATACCCGACGATCTGGCCGGGCCCGTGATAAGTGATGTCTCCGCCACGGTCAATTTTATAATAAGTGGCGTTGATACTGCGAAGAAATTCATCGGAAATAAGCAAATTGTTTTGTTCTCCGTTTTTGCCTAATGTATAAACATGCGGATGTTCACAAAACAACATATATCCTTCTGCATTTCCGGGAAGAGGGTTTGTTTTATCTTTCTTAAAACTCATTACCCGGTTAAAGCATGTTTCCTGATATTCCCATGCTTTTTTGTAATCAATATCTTTTAAATTTTGATAAATAACGTTAAAGCTCATATTACTGGATGTGTTTATGTGCATGATATGAAGACCGGACCAGGGGTGCGCTTTCTACATGGCGAAAGCCTTTGTCTAAACCGGTTTGTTCGTATTCTTTGAATTTTCCTGGTGTCACATACCGTTGTACCTCAATGTTATGGGTTGCCGGTTGCAAATATTGACCTATGGTCATAATTTCGCAACCGGCTGCGCGTAAGTCGTCCATTGTTTCATAAATTTGCTCGTCGGTTTCGCCTATACCGACCATAATACCGGATTTTGCTTTGGAGGGACTTTGGGCTATTTGCCGGACAACTTGTAAACTTTGATCATAGCTTGCCCTGCTGCGGACTTTTGGTGTTATTTTTCTGGTGGTTTCCAGATTATGGGAAATAACTTCAATACCCGTATCAATGATTCTTTGTATTAATTCGGGTTTGCCCTGAAAATCGGGGATTAGCGCCTCCATGGATACTCCTGGATTTTGTTGTTTTACCTGCCGGATCACATTGACCCAGTGAGAAGCTCCCAGGTCTTCCATATCGTCCCGGTCTACGGAAGTAAGCACGACATGACGAATGTTTAGCTCCTTGACGGTTTGTGCAATATGTAATGGTTCTCGCGGGTCGGTTGCTTCTCCGCGGCCGGTATTTACATTGCAGAACTTACAGGCGCGGGTGCATGTATCGCCCAGGATCATAAAAGTAGCCGTGTTATTTCCCCAGCATTCCCCTAAGTTGGGGCATTTGCCGCTGACACAAATCGTATTTACATGCTTGCTTTTGAATAATTTATATACTTCTCCATAGCTGCTTCCGATCGGTGTTTTTACCTTCAGCCACGCGGGTTTGCGTCTGGAATTAACAAGTTCCTTTTCTGACATAAAAAACGATTTTGCTGCAAATGTACTGCATTATTCCACAACCGGCAAACAGTAATAAGCGATGTGCGAAAATCAGAATATGTGGGCTTATTGTGAGTTGGCGCATTTTATGCAGAGGCTGCTGCCCGGCATCACAACCTGGCGGCCAACAGGAATTGGCTCACTACAATTTCGGCACAAACCGAAATCTTTTTCTTCTGCTCCATCCAGGGTATGTTTGATCTTCAGGAGTTTTTCTTCAGCGTTTCTTAAAGCCGCTTCATTCACACTTTTATTGTTGATGGCATCCATACGACTGACGCGGCCAATAGAGCAATCCGGGGCAATAGGCCGGGTTTGCTCTTTTAATTCTTCAATTAAGTCTTCAACTTTCTTCTTTTCTTTTTTTAATTTGTTGATGACTAGTCTTTTATCGTCTTCGGTCATAGATTTAGGTATTAGATGTTGATGTAGATTGATTTTAATCGGATAAACCGGATATAGGTTTATACAAATTGTAGAACCGTTGTGTTTGCTAAGTGGTTACAATGATTTTCGGAAAATGGGCAGGCCATTTGTTTATTGATAGAACATCATGTCTTCAATATATTTCAATACTTTATCGGGCAACAAATAGCGCAGGTCTTTCTTTTGATGTATGGCGTCTCGTATCATACTGGCGGAGATTTCAATTTGCGGAGCTTCTACCGAATGCACATTAGGGTGATTGGCAAATTCTCCGGGGCTGAAGCCGGGTCTTGGATAAACATAGAGCTGATATTGGTCTAAAAGCTCTTGATAATTTTTCCATTTATGCAATGTGGCCAGATTATCCGTTCCCATAATCAGGGCAAATTCGCGTTCCGGATATTTTTCTGTTAACACAGTGAGGGTATGGATCGTATAATTTGGCTGGGGCAGATGAAATTCCACATCAGTAGCTCTGAACCGTTCATCATCATCAATAGCTTCTTTTACCAGGTTCAAACGGTGATGGTTTTTTAGTAGGGTTTTCTTTTTTTTGAGGGGATTTTGAGGCGTAACCACAAACCATATCTGGTCCAGGTCTGAATTTTCAATCATCTGGCTGGCCACGATCAGATGGCCAATATGTATTGGATTGAATGAACCAAAAAAGAGACCGGTTTTTCTATTTATCTGAGCCATTGGAGTTTAAAAAGTTATTTATAATTTGAATTGCTTCGTTGACAGCTTCATCAAGGTCTTCGTTTACAATCACTTTGTCAAAGTCATGCGCGTAAGTTAGTTCGTGTCTTGCTTTATTTAGCCGTTCTTTTATGCTTCGCTCATCATCTTTTGCTCTGCTTAGGAGTCTTTTTTCTAAGATTTCCAAGCCGGGAGGCATGATAAAAATGGCCAGCGCTTTTTTGGGGTATTGTTTTTTGATGTTTAATCCGCCCTGAACATCTACATCAAAAATAACATGCTTCCCTTTTCCCCATATACGGTCAAGTTCTGATTTGAGTGTTCCGTAAAATTGGTTTTGATAAACAGCTTCGTATTCGATAAACTCATTTTTAATGATGCGACGTTTAAAATCCGGGACACTCAAAAAATAATAATCTTCTCCGTGTTTTTCGCCGGACCTGGGCTGGCGTGTTGTTGCCGAGATGGAAAATTCGATATTATTGAATTTGTCCAGTACCCGGTGAACAATAGTAGTTTTTCCGGCACCGGAAGGAGCTGAAAAAATGATTAATTTGCCTTCCATAGCTATAAAATATTCGCCAGTTGTTCTTTGATTTTCTCCAGTTCGTCTTTCATGTTGACAACGATTTTTTGAATCTCTGCATGGTTGGCTTTTGAGCCTGTGGTGTTGATTTCGCGTCCCATTTCCTGGGCTATAAAATTCAGTTTTTTGCCGTTTGCCATATCGGCATCCATGGTTTCCAGAAAATAAGTGCAGTGTTGCTTTAAGCGAACTTTCTCTTCCGTAATGTCAAGCTTATCCAGATAATAGAGCACTTCCTGTTCATAGCGGTTTTCATCAATTGTTTTTTCTTTGATAAAATCCGAAAGTTCTTTGTTGAATTTGGTTTTTACAAATTCCAGCCGTTCCTTTTCAAAGGGTTCAATATCGTTGAGATATTGCTGAATATTTTTTATCCTTTCTTGAAAATCGGTTTCCAGTATTTTTCCTTCTTCAATGCGGTATTCATCTACTTTATCCAACGTTTCTTCAATAGCTTTTTTCAAAAGCATCCATTCATCTTCACTGATTTCCTGTTCTTCTGTTTTCAGGATATCTGGCATCCGCATAATTGATAATAAGTAGTCAGGTTCAGCTTTTTGGTTCATTTTTTCCTTAAGCTCCTTAAGCTCATTATAATAGTTTAAAGCCAAATCCTGATTGATGGAATGTCCGGAATGTTCTGCTGTAGATTCTTTAGTAATCCCAACAAAAACTTTACCCCGCTGAATAGAGCGGCTGACCAGAGAACGGATTTCAGGTTCTTTTGGGTTATATTCAAAAGGCAAACGGCAATTTAAATCCATTTGCTTGCTGTTTACTGTTTTAATCTCTACGGAAATATTCAGCTCATCTGTTTCAACAGTTGACTTTCCATAGCCTGTCATGGATCGTAACATATAATTTTGATATTTGTATAAATGTAAATGACAAAGATATAAAAATCAAGTATCCTTTGGAACTTTAAGTTTGCTTTGTGACTTAGCCGTTTTCTTGTTGACAATATAAATTCCCGTAAAAACCAGCATTGCAGCAATAATCTTATGGGCTGTAAGCACTTCATCAAATAGCCATATCCCGATTATGGCAGCAATTACCGGTTGCAGATAAATATAAAACCCGGCGATGGAGGCGTCCACATACCGCAGTGCATTAATCGTAAGCAGATAGGCCAAAAAGGTTGTTCCTATAATCACGTAAAGCAGGGAAAACCAGGCATAACTGTCAATATTTCCCCATTGAATATCGGGCAGGTTCCATACGGTGAAAGGTACGACACATAAAAAACCGAAGAAAAAGACCCATTTCATTACAGTTACGGGTTTATATCTTGCCATAACCGGTTTGATAAGCACCAGATACATGCTGTAAGCCGAAATGTTGATTAATATAAATATATCACCACGAAAAGTTTCGGAGTTAAAGGAAGCTTCTTCTCCATAAAGTACCAGTAGCAAAGCTCCGGAAGCACCAATTAATATCCCGGTTATCTTCATCAGGGTCAGCTTTTCGCGGGATAATATAGCGGCAAACATTAAAACAAGTAACGGGCTGGAGGAATGTATAATGGAGGTGTCAACCGGAGTTGTCAGATTAAGCCCTTCAAAAAACATCATTTGATTAACGGCTACACCTAAAGCTGAGCTTAAGCCGATAAGCAATAAGTCTTTTGTTTTCACCTGTTCTTTGGGCAGGAAGAGTTGTAAAAACCAAAATAATAGCATGGCTCCCAATACACGCATAAAGATAATTTGCATCGGTTGAAAGTAATCCGGCATTAACCCTTTAGCGATCCAGTAATTAGCTCCGAAAAGCAGGCTAGTGCCAAATAAGGTTAAGTGTGCGATCCATTTCTTATTCATGCGTGTTGTTTATTTTTCTATTCTTCCGGCAAAGGAAAATGCGTTGCGATAATAATTTTCATCTATATGATTGATCATAACCCCGTTGGAAGCGGAGGCATGTACAAAATAGCCCTGCGAGATATGCAAACCGATGTGGGAGACTTTATCCCCAGATATTTCGAAGAAAAACAAGTCGCCTGCAGTGGCTTTTTTCTTGTTGATTTTTTTTGCTTTATTGCCAATATCCTCTGAACGTCGGGGAAGCTCAATTCCATAAACATCTTTATAGATGTTGCGAATAAGACAGGAACAATCGGTACCGTGTTTTGAGCAGCCTCCGTATTTATAGGGCACGCCCAGCCATGAGTCTACAGTTTTAATTAATTCAGGATTTTCGTTGCCACTAAGTTCATAGCCAAAAGCCTTGGAATATCTGTCATAATTGACAGAAGATGTTTTTGTTTCCGGTTCACTGGGAGCGCGCCTGAAAAGGTTACAGCCGGATGTGATCAAGATAAGTGATAAAAAAAGAAAAAGAGTAAATCGTCTCATAGCTCTGCATTTGGTGATGCAAAGATAAAAAAAGGGGAGTGCCTTTGGTTTGATAATTTACTTAAATTATTATTCAACAAAAGCACTCCCTGCTGGAGTTATGATAAAGAAATTGTTGTTTTATGAAACTTTGATATCATGCTTTTTGGGCTGTTGTTCTTCTTTGAACGGCAGCTTAATTTTCAGAATTCCTGATTCATAATTTGCTTCAATTTTTTCATTGTCGATTAAATCAGAAATCTGGAAATTCCGGCTAAATTCACCTACAACAAATTCTTGTTGAATGAATTCTCCTTGTTCATTTAATTTGGAGTCGGAGCTGATGGTTAACACATCATTATCTAATTTGATGGAAAAATCGTTTTTTGTTCTTCCGGGAGCAAAAAGATGAATTTCAGCTCGGTCGTCAAATTTTAATAAGTTAGCAGCCGGCATGCATTTGCATTGGTTGCTTTCTTCATCATGATGAAAATAAGGGCCTTCTCTTCTGGGAAAGCCGTGTCTGTAATTTGGATTAATTAGTACCATAATTATTTATTTTTAATGTTTCCAAATAGTAAGACAAGGTTTGTACCAAAAATAAAAAAGCCGGAAAGCGATGACAATATGTCGCTTTCCGGCCTCATTTGAATGTCATAATGACTTATTTTTTCACTTTCACTTTTTCATTTTCTTCACGCATAGCCTTAATCCCCGGCAGGGTTTTGCCTTCAATATATTCAAGAAGAGCGCCGCCGCCGGTAGAAACATAGCTGATCATATCATTTAATTTATAGCTATTGATCGCTGCTACTGAATCACCACCTCCGATTAGGGAGAAAGAGCCGCTGATTGTAGCACTGGAAACTGCTATCGCAACAGATTTGGTTCCTTGTTTGAAATTATTCATTTCAAATACGCCCATAGGGCCGTTCCAGAGTATAGTAGCTGATTTATTAATAATTTCTGCAAATCGGCGTGTGGATCGTTTACCAATATCTAAGCCCATCCAGTTTTCCGGGATATTGTTAACTTCTGCTTTCTCAATTTTGGCTTCGTTACTAAAGGAGTCGGCAATAATAGCATCTACCGGCAAATATAAGTTAACTCCTTTTAGCATCATTTCTTTGACAATTCCTTTAGCTACTTCAATCTTGTCTTCTTCAATAAGCGAACCACCTACCTGTCCTCCGAGGGCTTTAATAAAGGTGAAGGCCATCCCTCCGCCGATAATCATATTGTCGACTTTATTCAGCAGATTTTTGATAATGTCAATCTTTGATGAAACTTTTGCTCCACCAATAATAGCAGTAAAGGGCGGCTGGGGATACCTCAAAACTTTCTCGAGACTTTTTAATTCATTCGTCATCAAATGGCCAAAGAGTTTTTTCCCGGGAAAGTATTTTGCAATGATGGATGTAGATGCATGATTACGATGAGCTGTAGCAAATGCATCATTAACATACACATCTCCAAGTTCGCTGAGTTCTTTGGCAAACTGCTCGTCACCCTGTTCTTCTTCGGGATGAAAACGTAAGTTTTCCAATAACAGAACTTCACCTGGTTTTAAAGAAGCTGCCGTTTCTTTTGTTTGCTTGCCTGTGGCTGAGCCGGCGAATTTCACATTTGTTTTTAACAATTTCGAAAGGTGAGGGAGCACGGGACTTAAAGAATAGTCTTGCTCATAAACCCCTTTTGGTCTTCCTAAATGAGACATTAAAATGACCGAACCTCCACTTTCAAGTATGGTCTTTATGGTGGGCAGCGATTCTTTAATCCGGGTATCATCTGTTATCTGACGGTTATGATTAAGCGGGACGTTAAAGTCGACTCTGACTAACACCTTTTGACCTTCGAATTCACAATTTTCAATTGTCTTCATATATAAAAAATGCTTTTATGTATATTTAATAAAACGTTCACTTTTATTCTCCGTAACGATCCTGTGTTGACAAACATTTATCAACAACATATAAATTTGATGTAAAAATACGCAAATGTGCAGAATATGACAAAATAAAAATAACAAATCCTTATTTTAAACAACAACAGAGGAATAGGTTTGATGCGATATTTGGATAAATTATAAATTAAGCAAAAAATATTTGGCATAATTCTCTCTTTTTAGAAACAAATAGCTAAATTTGTCACAAACCCCAATAGTTATGAGCGAAACAATAATGAATATAAAAAGTAAGTTGCCTAATTTTAACACATCCATTTTTGCAACCATGACTCATCTAGCGGAAAAGCATGATGCACTGAACTTATCCCAGGGCTTTCCCGATTTTCAATGTTCGCAAGACTTAACTGACCGGGTGTGTCATTATATTAAAAATGGTAAAAATCAGTATGCCCCTATGAAAGGGGTTGAAAGTTTAAGAAAAATTATCAGCAAAAAATTTCTTCAACTGCACGGTAGAAAATATCATCCGGAGGATGAGGTGACTATAACAGCAGGAGCTACACAAGGAATTTTTTCTGCCATTACAGCATTCATAAAAGAAGATGATGAGGTGATCATTATTGAGCCTGCTTTTGATACGTATATCCCTTCTATAGAGTACAATAAAGGAATAATAAAACTTGCCAAAACAACACCTCCTGACTTTCGAATTAACTGGCAGGAAATTCGACAGATGATTAATAATCAAACAAGAATGATTATTCTGAATTATCCGAATAATCCAACAGGAAAAAATATTTCGGGCGAAGATTTAGAAATTCTCTACTCATTGATAAAAAATACAGACATTATTGTATTGAGCGATGAGGTTTATGAGCATATTTTATTTGATAATCAAAAGCATTTGAGTGTTGCTACCCATGCGGGATTAAGCCGGCGCTCAGTGATCCTTAGTTCCTTTGGCAAAACATTTAACATAACCGGATGGAAGTTAGGTTATTGCCTGGCTCCGAAAAAATTGACCAAAGAATTCAGGAAAGCTCATCAGAATATTGTTTTTGCAGCCAACCGACCGATGCAAATGGCATTGGCAGATTATATGCAAGACAAAGAAAACTATCTGAGCTTAAGCGATTTTTATCAGCAAAAAAGAGATTATTTTGTCGAATTATTAAAAGATTCCCGTTTTAAGATCATCCCTTCGCAAGGTACATTTTATCAGTTAGCGGATTTTAGCGCCATTTCCAATAAAACGGATTTTGATTTCGCCAAAGAGTTAGTGGAACAGCACAATATAGCCTCAGTTCCTTTATCAGCATTTTATAATAGAAGTAATAATTACCAGTACATCCGTTTTTGTTTTGCCAAAAGCGATGAAACGTTAAAAAAAGCAACTGAAATATTATGCAGGATTTAAGGATAACATACTTGCAGACCAATCTTGTATGGCACGACCGGGAGGCCAACAGAAAGAAGCTTGAGAAAAAAATCAGGAATATCTCCACAGAAAATGACGTAATTATTTTGCCGGAGATGTTTGATACCGGTTTTTCCATGAGACCTGAAAAAGTTCCGGAGCAAAAACATGATAAGACATTAGCCTGGATGAAAGAAATGGCGCAGAAATATGATATGGCCATTTGTGGTAGTACGATAACACGTAAAGGACAGTATTATTTTAACCGGTTTTATTGGGTTGACCCTGCTGCTAATATTTATTACTATGATAAAAAACATCTCTTCAGGATGGGAGATGAACCCAAACACTACACAGCCGGCAAAGACAAAACAATAATTCACTATAAAGGCTGGAAAATATTGCCGCTAATCTGTTATGATCTGCGCTTTCCCGGATGGTCTGCGAATCAGCTTCGTGACGACTCGGTTATGTATGATCTTTTAATTTATGTAGCCAATTGGCCATCAACAAGAAGCCATGTTTGGACAGCTCTGCTGCAGGCACGCGCGCTGGAAAATCAGGCTTGTTGCATTGGTGTTAATCGTGTCGGGAAAGATGGGAATAAATTGAATTATAGCGGCGACTCAATAGCTTTTGATGCGAAGGGCCGCGTATTAGCCCGCAGTGCTCCCTATTTAGAAGACCAGGCGTCTTTCCAGTTAGATAAAAAAGAACTGGATGAATTCCGGAAAAAGTTCCCGGTGAGCTATGATTGGGACAACTTCAAAATACAATGATCCATAACAACACCTACAATATTAATCCCTATCATTTCCTGCGGATATTCACGCGGGAAGTGAAAGTAGGTCATCTGGCAATCGGCGGGAAAAATCCGGTGCGTGTACAATCCATGACCAATGCGTCAACCCGTGATGTAGTTTCTACAACAAATCAGGCAGAACAAATAATTAAAGCCGGAGGAGAACTCGTTCGGTTTTCCGTAGCGAACAAAAAAGAAATAGAAAGCCTACGTCAGATTAAAAAGGAATTACGCCAACGGGGCTATCAGACGCCGTTGGTTGCCGATACTCATTTTAATGCGGACGTTGCCCGCATGGCAGCCGAAATTGTCGAAAAAGTGCGAATAAATCCGGGAAATTATTACCGAAGCAATAAAGACATGTATTCCAAAGATGAATATGATAAGGAACTGAAAAAGACTGAAGAAAAGTTGCTGCCTTTAATAGAAACCTGTAAAAAGCATAACACAGCCCTGCGTATAGGTAGTAATCATGGGAGTCTTTCTTCCCGGATTATCTTTCAATATGGTGATACACCGGAAGGCATGGTAACTTCAGCTCTTGAGTATGTTGATATATGCAAAAAACATAATTTTTTTGATATTGTATTGTCAATGAAATCATCCAATACACGGGTGATGGTTCAGGCTTACCGGTTGTTAATGCAGCGGATGTTGAAATCCGGCGATGTTTTTCCTTTGCATCTGGGCGTAACCGAAGCCGGCCATGGAGAAGACGGCCGGATTAAATCCGCCGTGGGAATTGGAGCTTTATTATTGGATGGACTGGGCGATACCATTCGTGTTTCACTTACGGAAAACCCGGAATTGGAAATACCGGTTGCCGAAAAATTGAAAAAGATTGCACCAGACCGGTTTGCCTCAGAAACTGAGAATATTGAGGCATTACCTTTTGATCCTTTTGAATACCGGAGGCGTAAAACCTACGATATAGCAGGAATCGGAGATAATAATCATCTGGTTGTGACAGGCAGAGATGCCATATTTGAATATTATTTGAAAAATAATGCGTTATATCGATCCGATGGCGAAAAGCTTCAGGTGAAAATAGCTGAGATTAATGATTCACAGGATTTAGACAGAGCTTTAGACATAAAAGAAGATAAACTAATTTTTCTGCACATAGAGTCAGTTCAGCAAGCAAGATCCTTGATAAACAAATTGAACCGGGCAGGTGATTTTTCTCCTGTTATATTGCGAATAAAATCCCAAATAACAAACAAAGAAGATTTAACTATAGAAATGGCTTCCCTCGCGGGTACTTTTCTTGTTGATGGCTTGATTGACGGGTTGATGATTGAAAACGATAATTTCAGTTCCTCCATTCTTTATGAGTTGTCGTGTAATATTTTGCAGGCCTCCCGGGCGCGTATTTTCAAGACGGAATTTATCTCTTGTCCGGGTTGTGGGCGTACGCAATTTGATTTGCAAACTACAGCTGAACATATACGAAAATCCTTAGGCCATCTGAAGGGTTTGAAAATAGGCATAATGGGATGTATCGTTAATGGTCCCGGCGAAATGGCAGATGCTGACTACGGATATGTAGGTGCTGCTAAAGGCAAAGTGAATTTGTATAAAAACAAGGAAATTATTAAATCGGGAGTTCCGGAAGATAAAGCATTAGAAGAGCTTATAGAGCTTATTAAGTTTTATGGTGACTGGAAAGAACCCGGTTAACAGCATAATTCCCATTGATAATAGAACCACAATAGCTAATGTGAGCATGTATTTGTTCCTTTACCTAAGTTTTATTTGGCTTTGAATATCCCTGCGGGGTCTACAAAATCTTTCAGGAAATGGTTTATGTCAACTTTTGATGCCGATGAGGTAAGGCTCAAAACCGGAATATCGGACTGATTGATAATGCGGTGAGCAAAAGCACCTATGTAGTTGTCGTATGTAAATCCCTCTTTATGAGTCATGACCAGGATCATGTCCGCTTCTATTTGGTGGGCATATTGTAAAACTCTTTGATAAGGAGGGATTTCTTTGGAATATCCAAACAATTCACACGATGATTTAATACCATTTTCCTTTAAAGTTTTATGAGCGTCGTTCAGTTTTTTATAGATGCGACTCTCTTCCATCTTTATTCCTCCTATAAGAACTGAAACAAGATGTATTTCTGCGTTGTAATTATTCGCATAAGCGATAGCACTATATAGCTTGCGTTTATGCTCTTTAGTTAAATCCAGCGGCACAACAATTTTTTGTGCCATTTTATTGTAATTACTTTTCAGAGTCAGAACCGGGGCCGGGGATTTTAACGTTACATGATAAACTGTGGAGCCCAAATGTTTTTGTACCTGCTTGCCCTGGTGATTTTCTCCTATGATGACCATTCTGGGATCTATTTCTTCCGCTACAGCCAGGATTTCTTGATAAGGTTTACCTCTTTCAACACGTGTTTCTATAGCTATTTCCGGATATTTTTCACGTATGGATTCTCCTAACTCCCAAAGTTTTTCTTTCGCTTTTTCTGTAATCTTTACCAGATTATCCCCTATGTTTAGAAATTCATCAACAATACCACGTGTTTCTAAGATATGAAGGAGGATAATATTTCCTTCTATTTTTTTACAGATATCAGCGGCATAATCAATAGCTTCAATCGATGGGTTTTGGAAATCTGTCGGGACCAATATGGTTTTTAATTCTTTTCTCATAGGGTTACATTGTTTTTAACGTTATCATAAAACATCCTCTGATCCTATCAGAGCCTATTCTATGAAATAATATATTTTTATATAATTCTTTCAATTTGTTCCTTGTCTGGGATTGGAACCGATCAATTATTTATAGATCCTTAATCCTGTTATCGATTTAATTTCAATCAGTCTTTCTTATCCATGATGTAATTTAAAATTTGCACTGCATTTGTAGCAGCTCCTTTTCTCAGGTTGTCAGCCACAATCCAAAGGTTGATACCGTTATCCACTGAAAAATCACGGCGAATACGGCCTACATGAGTTAAGTTCGACTTTCTTATATGAACAGGCATCGGATAAAAATTGTTTTTTGGATCATCCTCTATTTTAATATTGGGAGCAGAGGAAAGGATCTTTTTTATATCCTCTTCTGAAAATGGTTTTTCAAATTCAATATTCACGGATTCGGAGTGTCCGCCGGTAACCGGAATACGAACTACTGT
>JBNJGZ010000019.1:0-24509 GCA_051748065.1 Bacteroidota bacterium | reverse complement strand
CCTGAAATTTGTTCTTGTGAAAACACTTTTATACCGATAAAAGAGAAACAAAAGATCAATAATATTATCTTTTTCATAAAAAGAGTTTAATGTTGGTTTGTTAAGAAGATTTAGTTGCTAATATATAATATTTTTTCGAAATTGAAAAACACTTATAGTATGGTTTTGTGCTAAATCAGAGTGATATGGAATTACATTTGATTTTTATTTTAGAGAGCGGTTTGTTTTATTTATTACTTTGGTCTAAGAGCAGTGAAGAAAGGAGTTTTATCTTATTAATGAAGCGGGTATATTTTATAATTTTATTTTTAACAATTTATACACGGACAAAAGCAAATACGAGAGATGAATTTTTGTATAATTTTGAGTGGGAAAAACCAGGAGCTAATTGCTTTTATAAGTAGGCAATTTTGGATAGATAAAGATTGTATGATTTTGCAGCTTTAGTCTTGGCTCTTTTTAGTCTCATTTTTATGGCGCTGGCCGATAAATTTAATTTTTCCTGTAATTCTTTAATTGATAATCCTTGATTATATTTTAGTTCAAGTAATTCTTTCTCCTGTTGAGAGAGGCTTTTTAGTGTAGTGTCTATAAATCCTTCCAGATACTCGTTTTTGCTCCTATCTTCCTCAGGAAGTAGCATTGCATGTTCAATTTCAACTTTTTTATATTGATTTTTTTTCTTCATATATTCAATACAGTGATTTATTGTGATTGAATAAAGCCATGTGGAGAACAGAGCTGTTCCTTTGAATTTGTCGAGGTTTTCAATGGCTTTAATTAGAATGTCCTGAGTCAGGTCATTGGCTTCGCTTTCGTCTTTTACAAATGATAAGCACTTATGAAAGACTTTGGTGAAATATTTCTTATATAGGATGCCGGTTACATCCTTTTCCCCTTGTTTGTACCTTTCAATTAATTCATAGTCATTTTTAGGTACAGTTCCAGGACTTTTCATTTTAAAGGCTTTAATTCATGATAGTTTATTAATGCTGAAATATTTAAAGTTACGATGAATAATCATATAAGTCAATAAAAAGTTATTCATCATCGGCAAAAAAAGTTGAATAAAAAATAAAAAAAGAAGTGACTTACTATGTTTATTTACGTCAAAATAATGAAACCCTCATGAACTATTTGTAGACAAAAGTCGATGAATAAGCCTGTCTGTTCTTCCTTTCGCTCAACAGGAAACAGACAGGGCCGGGGGTTTAGTTTATTTTTAAGATTTAGCCCGAATAATTTACAAATTATTCCTGTCTCTGACAGGGACCAGTATTTTTCTAATTATTTAACCTTTAATAAAAAAAAGATGAAACGAAAATCGCAAGAGAAGAAGCCCCAGAATTCGAATAAGAAGAAGAAAAATATGATAGAGGGGAAAAAAGAGAAGAAAAACAAGAAGCTGAACAAAAGGCTTTCGCTTGATGAGGAATAGCAAAAGAACCCCGATTTTTCGGGGTTTTTTTATTTAATTTTCACTGGCAACTATCCTAAGAAAAAAAAGAAATTGTTAATTAATACAATGATGCTTAGTGTACAAGTGACTTCTCATGTTTGTTTTTGTTAAAAAATTGGAATATGAAAAATTTCCGGTTTTTGACTCTTTCAAAGAAGCTTTGCCATAAAAGTTGTCTTAAAATACGCCCCTGTGATCTGGTGACGGTTCTTTTATCTTTATGATAATGGCAGTGCAGATATCCATAGAATTGATATATAGCACCAATGATATAAGGTTTTTTGAATAGATCCTGAACTAGTTTTAACCAGATGTATCCCGGGCTGTATCGTAGAACATAAGCACCTCTGCCTTGACGGATTCTTCCTTCAAAAGGGGAGTATCTTCCAATGGGACGTTGTTGTTCATAAAAAATATCTCTAAATGCAATTGTTTCCCAGCCGTTTTCCATGGCTGCAATGTTGTCTGCACAGTCCCAGCCCAAATTCGGAGTAAGTCCGTTCATTTCATTTAGGCATTTTTTATTATATATTTTGAAATCTCCATTGGTATGCCATGTCGGACTGGTTATATACCTTTTTGTACCTCCAATAATTTGGTAGGGTGTGCCGGATACAATCCCGTGTTTATCTTTTATCAATCGTTGTTCTATTTTATCCAGGAAATCCGGGTCAAATTGAATATCTGCATCCATCTTGATGATGTAATCATAAGCTATGTTTCTTTGGTCAATGAGTTCTTTTCCAAAGTGAAAAGCTTTAACGACTTTTCCCCCTAACTGATAGCTTTTATCTTTTCCGCTTTTTGTATGACATTCAATAAATGGATGTTGGCTTTCGTATTTATGGACAATTTCAGTTGTGGAGTCAGTAGAAGCATCATCAATAACCAGACACAACTCAGGTTTTTTGGTCTGATGTATAATGGACAACAATGTTTTTTCTATGTTTGCTTCCTCGTTTTTTGCAGGGATAATTATAATGAATTTCATAATAGTTTTTTTTATTCTTTTGCAGCAACCAAATCATGGAGTTTTTCACCATAATTTGACCAACTGTTGTTTTTAAAATACTGATTTAAAATTGTTGAATCGATTTGATTGTTTTGCTCCAATTGTTTGTCAAGAAGCTTAATTAAATCATCAAAATTTTTATAGGTCTGAATTAAACCAGCCTTTTTTAGATCTCTAAACGCTCCGATATCCGGGCCAATTACTCTTTTGCCATAGGCCACTGAATCAGTTAAAGCACCGGAGCTCAGAACGTATTCTTTTTGATAAGTGAACAGTATAATATTGGATTTTTGTATGAGTTCTTGTAGCTTTTCATTTTCAATAAATTGATTTAAAATAGTGATCGTTTTTGACTGATAGCTTTGTAGTACTTTTTCATAATCAGGATCTGAAATTTTCCCGACAATCAGTATGTTATACTTTTCCAGTAAACTTTGTTTTTTAAGGTAGTCAAGAAAAAGATCAATGCCTTTGTATGGGCGAATGTTTCCCCAGATAATCAGGTCGTATTTAGGAGAATCGGTTGAATTCAGCAAGTTAGGTTTTATGGGGTGGGGGATATAGAGAACGGGATTTTTTTTCGGGTTTCCATTCAGGCTGTTTACAAATCGAACTCCCTCATGGCTGTGAGTGATGATATAGTTACTGTGTCTGACTAAAAGTTTGATGAGGAAGTTTTTTAACGTTGAATGCGTTTTGTGATGGCTTATTTTATTATGAGCTGTCCAAATGATTTTTTTCTGTGAAATTTTTGCAAAAAATAAGAAGGTCAGAAAGAATAGAGTTTGAATATATCCCCCTTTCTTATCCGGAAGGTCTTCAATCCAATTCAGGTGAAACACTTCGGTTTTAAAAAAGTAATTAAAAAGGTTAAAAATGCCAATTTTGGAAGGGTGGTCTTTGTTAACGCAAACAAAATAATTTCCGAGTGAGGCTATCACATCATTGATATACGGATTGTCATATTTTTGTTCAAATCTTGCAGTTATTGGATATATATAAATTCTTGTTATGTTATTTGATTTTTTCATTTTATTTATCATTCAGGATTTCTTTAAGCATTGTTCGTATACAATTGCCTTGTCAGATTAATGTTGTTATGTAAGGGTATAAGTATTGTTAAGGTATTCACTTCGATGATTTTTCTATGACTTGTTTTAGCAGGTTATACACCTTTTTGCTTGATACTTCCCAGTTAAGACGTTCTTTATATTCTCTGAACGAGCTTCGGGCAAGTTTTTTGTATTGTTCATAATCTTTAAAAAGCGATAAGATATACTCCGAGTATTCTTCTGCTTGTGTATCCAGCGAAAAGAGCTTTCCGTTTACATTATCTTTTATAAGTGTAGGAATGCCTCCGACTTTTGTTGTCAGGCATGGAATTCCGTAGGAATTAAACTCAGCAAAAACAATAGGAGTACAATCTGCCCGTGTAGGTAAGATGAGAAAATGTGCATTGCTGATTAGATTGTGAATTAGCTCTTTTCCTTCTTTTGTTTCTTTGCTAACAAAACCATGGACTTTAATATAATCAGGTAAGTTTTTTTCATCATCAGGTCTTGAACCCAGAACGTTTAATTCTGTCTTTAGCCCTTGTTTGTTTAGATTTTTTGCAACCTGCAGAGCAAGATTCCCTCCTTTTCTGTACCAGTCAACACCAACAAAAAGAAGGTTGCAATGATCACTGTTCTTCGATTGAATTTTTTGTTCAACGGTTTCTTCATCCCAGGTGGTTTCAATATTGGCCCCGTAAGGTATAACACTTATCTTGTCCCGGCTAATGTTATAATGCCGCATTGCCCCCTCTGCAGCCCAGTTAGATGAATATATGATGTGACTGCAGCGATCCAGTGCATATTGTTCCATTTTGTTTCCGTTCTTTATCGTTTTCCTGGCCATATTCGTGAATTCAGGATAAAAATCGATAATGTCACCAAAGACTGCGTCCGGCCACAAAACAATGGGTTTGTCAGTTTCTAACAGTGCTATAGTAGGTCCTGAGAAACTTAAGATAACATCAGGATTAATTTCTTTTATTTTGCTTTTTATCTGCCTGGCATAATTTTTAATAACTCTGGGTTGCCTGTTCATCCAATAAATTTTTTTGTGAATGTGCCGATAAAATAATTCATTAAATTTTTCAGGAAGGTAAGGCTTTGTTTTTAGACTCCCTATATAATGTACATCCGCGCCGTTGAACATCAATGATTTCGGAATGAAATACCCTGTTCCTGAATAACTTCTGATATTGGTAGAATCGTGAATGGAGAGATAAGCGATTTTCATTTTATATTATTTTAATTATGAGTAGATTCTATACCGTATTTTTCAGTAATTAACTCAATCTTTTCTCTGAGCAAGCTAACTTTTTCATTAAGTAGATTTTCATGGCTGAGGTAAGGTGTACTTCTTTTTAACAACCTTAGCTCATGCACAAAAAATTTTTTCCTTTGCTTCTGACGAGTGAGTTTGTATAATTTGTTTGACAGAGAACCAACAGGTTTGTATTTAGTTATTTTGATCTTTTTGTTTAGCAATTCCTGAATGTGCTTGTCGTTAAATAATGATTTTACTACATGAAATCTGATGTTCATGTTTACTGTAAATGCCCAGTCGTTCCATTTAAATTCATTAATGTGAGAAAATGATTTGACAGGTATCCAGGGAACACGAAAGACATCGGCTACAATGGCTCCATGCATAGCTTCTGTAATAATCAGCTTGCTTTTTCTGATTTGTTGAATAACTGATAAAGCATCATCCTGTGGGCTGATGTAATGAATTCCTTCGGATTCTACTAATTCTTTCCACCCAGAGAACATATCTTCACTAACATGGTGAGGTAGGTAAGAGCAGTTGTAGGTTTGATCAACAGGATGGAAAGGCATGTCTTTTAGTAATAATGCCCCGTCAGAAATAGCAAGTGCGGGGTCAAGACCGAAAAATTTTGCCGTCAGTGGGCCTCTCAGACAAATGATTTCATACTTATTATCTAATTTTGGTGGTTCACCGTATGTGAATTGATCTCCCTTTCCATAACCTGAGCTGAAAACGATTATTTTTTTTGTTTTTGAAGTTCCTTTTTCAAGGCCCAATATAGTGCCTATGCCGAGAAAAATGCTTTCAGGGTTATCATCGAAAAAGTCTGGCAGGTAATGGTTGAATATCAGTGGATTTAGAGCATCTCCGAAATTGTTAGTAGTCTTATAATATGTTAAAATCATATTGTCTTTTTTGTAGGATGTTACTTATTTTTTCAATATCTATCTGCTCTCTATAGGGATGAAAAACTCTTCTTCCATTTGGTTTTTGGAGCTGTTTCATAATGTTGTGTTCTGAAACTTCCTGGTCGTTGCAATTGAAATATTTCCACTCCCTTTTGGAAAACCATTTTTTGAAAAAACCCGTGTCGTAAAGTTTGTATCCTAAAGCTTGTGCAAACAGGGTTATTCTTAATTCATCATTGCATAAATCAGGTACTGTGATTTGGGAATAATCTTCCAAAAAAGCTTTAGGGATGCAAATTCCGGGTGCGACAGACCCCATATATGGCCCTGAAAACCCATGATTATTTTCCACATATTTTTTTAGTGCATTCCATTCTGCGTTCTGCTTCTCATCTCTTGTCCAGAACCATTGTTTTTCTATTTTTTCTATAGGTATCAACCCGGTTAACCCCATTCCATTTTTCGGGATGTTTGCATATAACGATTCAAGACGATCCATAATGAGCAGATCCCATTCCAGAATGTGAAGCATGTCAAAATCAATGGTATGACCAAAATCCTTATACCATAGTCGAAAAGAAAGGTCACCATTCTTCCATTTCCATGTATCGGACTGATTCCGGATACAGTAATGACCTGTGAAATATGATTGGAATGTTTCCTGATATTTTGGAAACATTTCTTCTTTTCCGCCATATAAGCCATATAGTTTGACACCAGGATTAAATTTCCAAAACAAATCAAGTCGATTTTTGCATACTTCCGCCTTGTTATGGTACCTTACCAACGCTATTCGTTTCATGTAAGTTTGTTATTATTAGCTTATAAATCTTTAATAAGATATAAAAAAAAATTGAGATACAAAGAGTTATATGATTAATTTGAAGATTTTTTTCTTCGAATTCATTATAAGAGTTGTTCGCCTGGATATTTTTTAGTAATGGTTTCTGAAATAGTTTTGAACAAAGGGTTTTATGATTAATGGTTATTTGTTTGTGACGAACTGCTCTATTTTATTGATAAAATTAAAAACACGTATTTATACCAGGCGTTAGTTTTCTGTTTATCAGTATATTGTGGCAATTAAAAAATTTTTATAGAACAGTATCCTTTTAGTTTACTGTTGCGTATAATTCGCAAAATGCTTTGAAACATGAGTTTATGGACATAGAGCACTTTGTTGTATTAAATTTAGAATGTAATTGATAATATATGAGGAAGACAATACTAGTAAGTTTGGTTTTTATTTTAGCGGGATATAAGATTTTTTTTGGACAGGATACTGTTTATGTTGATCCCGGAAATAAAGGAGATGCTCAGGAAAACGGAACAATAGAACATCCCTATGATAGTTGGGATGACATTAATCTGGCAGACAACAGTGTTTATCTTTTACGCCGGGGAACAGTTCTGGAACGGGAAAGAATGATAGAATTGTATTCACTTAAAAATATAACAATTGGAGCTTATGGAACAGGTGATCGTCCGAGGCTACAAATCCCGCTGATTTCTGTAAGAAATAGTCAGGACCTTGTCTTGGAGGATCTTGAACTGTATGTAAACAGCACAAGAGGTGTTCGATTTGGTGATGATGATCCGAACAGGAGGATACGAATTGATAATGTTGTAATTCATGGAGTTCCTGGCTCTGAACCTGATTTCGGAATTTACGGCCGGGTTGAAGATTTGACAGTTACAGACACCGAGATTTACGATATCAATCTGGATGGAATCTTTTTAAATAATTCCTTTGGAATTGATATTATCGGCACCTATATTCATCATGTGAATCTGGATTATCATGAAAACCCGACAACTGCCTCAGGAGATGGTATACAGTTTATGAGCTCTGATGATATATTGATCAGGGAGACCACTATTGACCGTTCTGGAACTGGAAGAAAGTTCAATGTAATTTTTACCAACACAAATGATAATATAACAGTGAATAATGTAGTGTTGGAGGATAATCATTTTATTGGCCCCGGTGAACATGGCCAGGGAGGTGCAAGTATATTCATTGGCATTGAATCTGTTGAAATTCGCAGAAACAAAATAGAGGGAGCCTTAGTTGGTGTCTTCACGCATTCTCCTGATATCAAAATAAACAATAATGTATTTGTGAATAATCAGACAGGTATATATATAGCCAGTCACAGGGCTGACATATATAATAATGTGTTTTATGATAATAATCGCTCTATATATTCCTGGCTTAGACCCTCGAGCATAAAAAATAACATCATTTATCTGACGGATCCTTCACAGACTTCATTGGAAGTTGCTGATTGTGAAGTATCAAATAATCTTCAGAATATATCATCAGAGTCGAGTAATTTTGATGCGGGTACGATTTCTGACCCTCAATTTGTGGATGTAGCCCAAGAGAATTTTTATATTGAAGAAAACTCTCCGGCAATTAATAGTGGTGTAGATGTGGGTATTGCTTATGATTATGCAAAAAATCCGGTTCCATGTGGCGGAGCACTTGATATAGGTGCTTTTGAATACCAGGGAGATTGCGATACAAATCCCAACAACAGGCCAGTTGCAGATGCAGGTTCTGATCAGACAGTTGATGAGAACACTCAGGTAGATTTGGATGGCAGCGGTTCTTATGATCCAGACCAGGATCCTTTACGATTTATGTGGAAATCTCCTGCTGACATTTCGCTTTCTGACTCAAGTGCGATAAAGCCTTATTTTGAAATACCAGAGACTGATTTTGATACCAGTTATTATTTTATACTCACGGTATGTGATGGAAAACTACAATCAAAGAGTGACAGTGTTGTGATTACATATAATTCCACAGCCACTTCAAGTTTCAATTCTTTATCAAAAACAGAATCAAAATTTGTTATCTATCCAAATCCGGTGCAAGATTTTTTAAATATAAAATCTGCATCAGGGACTGTACTCGAAGATGTACAAATTTTAATATACAGTTTAGGAGGAACACTGGAAAGAAGAAAAAATGTAAACCGAATTGCTTCGGGTGAAAATATAAATTTAAATCTTAGTGGCTTTAATAACGGGGTATTTATAGTCGAGATTCGATCTGGAAAAAATAGTCTTTATAGATCGAAAATTATTATTGCTAAATGAATTATTAATTGAAAAAGTGGGGATTATGTTAACACGTATTTTTGGTTATTATGAAAAAGCGGTAAGAATATTCAACAAAAAAAGAGTCTTATGGTTTTGGGTTCCCAGTCCGTAAGAAAGTATAACAACAAGTATTCCAGTACTTCCCAATTGTTTGATTTCATTAATATAATGGGCTAAAGCGATTTCACGAAATCTTTAAAATCTTTAGCAGTGGCTTTTTCTTGCTAAATTAAAAAAGCAGGTTGAGGTCTGGAGGGAAAGCTATGTGTTTTTTAGAAATTAAAAGGGAGGACAGCTTATGAAAACGAGTAAAACAATTTTTTTCAAGGTAATTTTTTTAAGTTTATTTTACATAGGTGGTTATAGTCAGGATACCACTTATATTGATCCTGGAAATGCAGGAGATGCTCAGGAAGACGGAACAATAGAACATCCCTATGATAGTTGGGATGACATTAATCTGGCAGACAACAGTGTTTATCTATTTCGCAGAGGAACAGTTCTTGAACAGGAAAGTACGATGGGGTTGTATTCTTTGAACGATGTAACAATTGGGGCTTATGGAACAGGTGATCGTCCAAGGTTAGAAATACCCCTGGTATATATTAAGAATGGTCAGGACCTTGTATTGAAGGATGTCGAGCTTTATGTAAACAGCTCAAGAGGCATTCTGTTTGGTGAAGATAATCCGAACAGAAGAATGCGAATTGATAATGTTGTAGTTCATGGGATTCCCAACGACGAGCCTGATTTCGGAATTTACGGTCAGGTTCAGGATTTGACGATTAAAGACACTGAGATCTATGATATCAATCTTGATGGAATCTTTTTAAATAATTCCTTTGGAATTGATATTATCGGCACCTATATCCATCATGTGAATCTGGATTATCATGAAAACCCGACAACTGCTTCAGGAGATGGTATACAGTTTATGAGTTCTGATGATATACTAATCAAAGAAACCACTATTGACCGCTCCGGAACCGGAAGAAAGTTCAATGTAATTTTTACCAACACAAATGATAATATTACTGTGAACAATATAGTGCTGGAGGACAATCATTTTATTGGCCCTGGTGAGCATGACCAGGGAGGAGCAAGTATATACATTGGTGTTGAATCTGCCGAAATTCGCAGAAATAAAATAGAGGGAGCCCTGGTTGGTGTCTATACGCATTCACCTGATATCATGGTAAACAATAATCTGTTTATAACAAATCAGACAGCTATAGATATAGCCAGCCATGGAGCTGACATATATAATAATGTGTTTTATGATAATAATCGCTCTATATATTCCTGGCTTAGACCTTCGAGCATAAAAAATAACATCATTTATCTGACCGATCCTTCACAGACTTCATTGGAAGTTGCTGATTGTGAAGTATCAAATAATCTTCAAAATATATCATCAGAGTCGAGTAATTTTGATGCGGGTACGATTTCTGATCCTCAATTTGTGGATGTAGCCCAAGAGAATTTTTATATTGAAGAAAGTTCTCAGGCAATTAATAGTGGTGTAGATGTGGGTGTTGCTTATGACTATGCAGAAAATCCGGTTCCATGTAGTGGAGTCCCTGATATAGGTGCATTTGAGTACCAGGGAGATTGCGAATCAAATTCTAATAACAGGCCTGTTGCAGATGCAGGTTCAGATCAAACAGTTGATGAAAACACACAGGTAGATTTGGATGGTAGCGAATCTTATGATCCGGATCAGGATCCATTGAGCTACAGTTGGTCCTCTCCTGAAGGCATAACCTTATCGGATGCCAGTGTAGCTCAACCCCATTTTACCGCACCAGATGTTGAAACAGAAACCATGTTCCTGTTTGAACTAACTGTGAGCGATGGCAGTGTAAGTTCTTCAAGCGATTCAGTCTATGTTACAGTAAGAAACCTTGAAGAAGAGAATCATGCACCTGTTGCAGATGCAGGCGAGAACTTATCAGCTACAGAAGCTTCTCATGTTGAGTTGAACGGAGCTAATTCTTATGATCCGGATCAAGATTCTCTTTATTATCATTGGGAATCTCCTGAAATGATTGCCTTGTCTGACTCTACTGCTGTGCAACCTGAGTTATTTATTCCTAAAGTGGATTCAGATACCACTTTTTATTTCTATTTGACAGTAAGTGATAACAACAATGCATCCTCCACTGATACGACTAAAATTTTTGTTGAAAAGGAGACTACATCAGTTTTCAATCATCAACGGGGAGGCCAGTCATCTTTCGCTATTTATCCGAATCCGGTTCGAAATCGATTGAATGTCCAGTCGAAAATTAATGAGCAAATTGAGGATGTACAATTTTATTTCTATTCTATTGAAGGAAAATTGGAACTTGTCAGAGAAAAGCGTGGCTTGTTAAGCGGAGACGGGATTGAATTGGACGTTAGCAGATTGCCGTCAGGAGTATATATTTTCAGAGTTCAATCAGGAAATAAAATACTGTATCGAAATAAACTTATAAAACAATAATACATATTTCGCAGGAGAGATTCTGTGGTTAAGAAGACGGGTGTTTCGGGAGCACCCGTCTTTTTTTAGTTAAAATTATTAACCTGATTATTCTTTTTGTTGGGAGGATAATGTTTTTTTAATTTTATATGATAAGATGGTAGTGAGAAAAATGATATTTCCAATAAAATAGCGGGTAAAAAGTCTTTTGGGTTCCAGAGAAAACCGAAAAAACCATTCTAGTCCAATTTTTCGAATCCACCGTGGAGCCCGTTTGAAGTTTCCTGATAGAAAATCTAATATGGCGCCGCCTGCCACGGCTATTTTAATATGCTGTAATTTTTTGGAGTGGATATGTAGCCATATTTCCTGTCGCGGGACACCCATGCCAAGAATTAGAACGGTTGCCTTGCTTTGATTGATTTGGTTAACAATTTCCTGAGCCTCTGATTCGGTAAAATATCCATGATGAGTACCATTAAACTGGAGGGCTGGCATTTTTTTCTGAATTTTTGACTGCGCTTTTTCTGCTATTCCTGGCTTTCCTCCTAGCAAAAAAACACCCTGTTTGTGTTGCTGGCTAAATTCAAGTAATTTGGGAATGAAATCCGTCCCGTTCATGTTTTCTTTAAGAGGGATGTTCAGGATGAAAGAAGCGATTTTAATCCCAACGCCATCATTTAAAACTAGATTCCCTTGATTGAGTGCTTTTCTGTAATGCGGGTTTTTTTGTGCTATATTGAAGCAATGAGCATTGATAAAAAAGATGCAATTGCATTTGTCTGAATGCAAAAAGTTTTGGCAAGTTTCCAATGCACTTTTTGTATTATGAATGTCCAGGAAAATATTTTTAAGTGTGATACGCATGGTATTTATTGGTGTTTATTTCGGTTGTTTGATTACGCTGTCAGAGTTAGAAAGCTGAATAAAATATATATCTCTGATTTCCTGAGTTAAGAATGTGTTTCCTTTAATTTTAGAAGATTAAGGAATTTCCATTTGAAAAAACCTCCCACGTATCTGAAATATTTACCAAACAGGTAAAAAACAGGTAATGGACTGGTGGCATACAATTGATAAAATTTTATCTCTTTTTTAATATTGTATTTTGACCGGATGCTGACGAATGATTCCATAAGTTTCTTGAAGTTTCCCTGATGCAGCATTCCAGAGTTTTCGGTGTCGTTGTATAGAATTAATTTGGGGTCAACGATTAATTTGAATCCATGTTTTTTTGCGCGGTAAGTAAAATCTGCATCTCCGAAATATTGGGGGAAATGTTCTGTGTTCCAATAGCCGATGGTTTCAAAAACTTTTGAGGGAATATACGTCCCCATCCCGGTTAACCAGTCGGCTTCTATATCTTTGTCTGCACTCAAAGGTGGGGCTTTATCGAGTCCAAGCATGTATTTTTTTCCGGTTTTGGGGTTGAATATTCCTCCCATAGACCATATTTTTTCAGGTTCTGACAAATCGCAAATTGTTGAACCCAGGATGACATTTTCTTTGATTTTTTTAATTCTGTTGCTTAATCGTTGGAAATACTGGTCATGAGGTAAAATGTCGTTGTTCCAAAGCAATACACCTTCATAATTGAGGGTTTCTATGGCATATTTTGCTCCTTTGGTAACACCCCCGCTCCACCAAAGATTACCATTGTCTTTAAGTATGTGAATGTTAGGATGGTTGTTTTCTAACCATTCGGAGGTCCCGTCAGAGGAGCCATCATCTATAATAATAATTGAAAAGAGAATATCCGCATCTTCGGAAGCGATATTGATAGCATTTTCTACCGATGGAAGGAAACGTTTTAAATATATCAATCCATTATGCACAGGCATGATTAGAGCTACGTTCATAAGCGTCTTTTTTTGTTTTTAGCATCGGGATTGTTTTGCCTGAATAATTCAAGCTGGTTTTGACAAATTTCCAAGTTGTTGTGATACCTGAAGGCTGCTAATCTTCTCATTTTTATTTTATTAATTTTAGTTCAAGTTATAAAAAAAACAAACATGTACATTTAGTTATCAGTGTCTAATTCTTCAAAATATACAATTGGGCGCCTGTTTTTGGGTTTTGATTTTTTGCGCATGTCAATAATATACATCAGAATGCATATTGTGATTATATGGTCGGGCGTTGTAAAGCTTTGTGATAAAGGAAGAGAGATAAGTGTTAGTATGAAAAAATACCGAATATACTGATATTTAGTTTCTAAATAGGAAAAGATTCCTTTGTATAAAAGGATTAAAACACCCAGAACGAAAAATGCACCGTATTTTGTGTATTCTCCTATGATTCCTATATCTGATTGATAGTAACCGAAATTAATTTTATAAGAATAAATTTCCAGTCCGAATTGAGAAGCCTGGTGTCCTTCTCCGTTTCCTGTTATATAAGCTATTTTATTTGGGAAGAAATCGGTCAGAAAGAATTTTGCTGCCCTGACACGTATATCTTCATCTGAATGTGCTGTTTGCTCCTGGGAGATTGAGATTAAATTGGTAATGATATCCTGAAACATGTAGTAAGTTGTTCCGACGATTGCAATTACAAGAAATATAATGAGCGCTTTTGATTTAATTTTATTACTCAGAATTAAAACTAAAACAGTTACAATCGTAGGTCCGGCAATCATAGAACGTGTGCCTGTCAGAATATATATGCTAAAGAAAAGAAGAATATATGGAATATAATTCAAAGCGTTTTTGAATATTATTCTTGTTAAAGCAATAAAGTATGCGAGATTCATAATGGCCAGGCCTGGTAAGAAGATCCTTATCGTTCCTCTTTCCATTCCTTGCCGGACATCAAAAATGATTTGGGGATAAGCCAGATATTGGATTAAGAAAGCAAAGGCATAAATAACCCCACTGATAATAATGATCTTTTCAAGCGTTTTAATAGGTATTTTTAATATGTGAAGTACGAAATAGAACGCATAGAAATACATTGATCGTTGGGCCCATAAAGAAATTCCAACGTCTTGGTTGTGTGACGTTTTGGCTATCAGCAGGCTTAAAAATATTCCCGTGAATATCAGAAAAATTGGTGTTGTAAAATGTTGTTTATAAAGTGGAATTTTCCAGTATATGGCTTGCATTAAAATAATCAGAAATAGAAAAAGGATTGTGGCAAATTGAATAATATAAATGAGGTTTTTACTTAAAAATGTTACCCGGAGAAAGAATACAGAACTTACAATAACCAGGATTAGTATACCTGTTTTAAAAATGTTGGTCTGTCTTTCTGAGGCAGGTTGCTCTGCAGGGTTAACGGTATAGTCTTCTATATTCATTGATTAGTCAAAAGTATTTTAAGTAAACGTTTCAAGATACTGTTATTTTTATTGAATTTCAATATTTTAAGATAAATTTCCATTAGGAGAAACAACTCAATTGTTGATGCCTACTGGAATTTTATATATGTTTTATATTTTTTATTAGTGCCTTCTGGATAGTTTGTATTGAAGAAACTTTAAGCTTCCGATTACAGAACTTTTTAATTCGTACAGCAGAAAAACAAAATAAACAAGAAGCACAATCCATTTTGCCTGATTCCAGCTATAATATATCGAAGGTAAAAGAAGCATGCCAAAAATTAGACTTGGAATCCAGAACCTTAACATTTTTTTTGGTTTAAATTTAAAGGAGCGGTAAAATCCAAAATAAATATTAATCGGGATAATAAAGAATATATATCCTAACGTAAGGAACCTTATGATGTGCATTATGGAAAACATTCCGCCAATTATTACGAGAAGAATTGTTATAACGCTATTTACAAGGTTAATAAGAAAAAGATTTCGTTCTTTTCCGTATAGCAGAAAGACAGATGACATTGTACTTATTATAGAGTTATATACGACAACAATACCTACGTAAGGGAGAAACTGAGCCACCCCGGTCCATTCCTGGCCCCATAAAATGTTTACCAGCGTTTCAGGGAAAACAACCAATATAGCAACAATAGGAAGGTTGAATAATGTGATGATTCTTATAATATCGAGAAATTCACTATTTGCATTGCCTTTTTCTTCCATTAATTTTTTGAGGGAGGGGAACAGCACTGAGCTGAAAATACCTGTTACCAGTTGATTGGTGATTTTAATGAACCGGAAAGCCCGGTTATATAAACCAAGGTCAGCCTGCGTGTAAAGCCGGCCAATGACTACTTTATCCGCATGATTTGACCAATATCTTACCAGGTTATTCAATGAAAGATTACCCATAAGTGAGCGAATTTTATAGGCCATTCTTTTAGTAGCCCGCCAACCATAGACTTTAAGAGGCAGAGCTACCTTCTTTCTTAATAAGAGATATTGAACAATAGGGTTGAATATAATTGGAATGATCAGAGACCAATAGGAAAAACCTAAATAAGCAAAGATGATCATAAAAACGATCTGTACGCCCGTGCCAAAAAACCTAATTTTTCCTACGATGTTAAAATTTAATTCCTTTGAGAGGATTGCAAAAGGGATAATTGTAAATGAATCGAAAATAAATTTGATGGAAATCACTATGGTGGGTAAAATTAATGCCATATTATTAAAAAATATTGCAATAGGATAGGATAGAAGCGAGAGCGTTACGCTTAATGTAAAACCCAACCATATAGCCAAACTAAGTAAATGTTTGTGGTAAGTGTATCGATAGTCGCTTCGGACTACAGCTACTCCAACGCCTAAATTTGCAAAAAGTCTGATAAACCCTACGAAAATGTAGATTATGGCAACAAAACCATATTCTTCCGGGAGCAATAGTCTGGACAAAATTATCGTTGCCAGAAATTCAGTTCCCTGGGTCATGTAATTGTAAACGGCAAAAGTTGATATGTTTTTGAAAAAGGTTCTCTTAAAAGACATTAGAGGCTAGAGATTAATTTCTTTCATTTATATAGTTGTTTTAAACTTATTTGAAACTTTTGATTGTTTTTAATTGTAGCGTGTAAAGATTGTTGAATTCTATTTGCTAGTTACAAAAAAAACTTCATTATCAAAAGGAAAAAATCAATATGGACAGGTTACGGTAAAATATTTTTTGTAACTTGATAATGATTAAACACTTAATTCTTTTATTTGTTTAAGGTTTTAATTCAAATATTCAAATCGGTTTATTAAAAGAGAGTTAAAACTTCATTTTCCCTTTTTTTTAATAAATTAATAATAAACTTAATTTAATCTAAATGAACATTAAAGCTTTTATTAAAAGGATGCATAATGCCATGCATGATCCTGAACGCAAGAAAATAAAAAGAATTATAAGTGAATATTTCTGGTTAAAATTGACTAAGCCATTGCTGGCTGAACAATATTTTTTAAAATTTCTCTTCAGAACTGATGCAGGTGATTTCTATAATTATATTAACACAAACAGGTTGAATAAAAAATATTGGAATATTAATAAAGAAGAATTTTTTCCGGCCTTTGCAATAAAAAACAATTTCGAAGCTTATCTTTCACAATATAATATTAATGTCGTGAAAAATCTTGCTTACAATCATAATGCATTATTTTTCAAAGACGGTACATTAAAATTAATCAGCTCACCTGAAGAATTCTTTGATTTTCTGTCTGCTTTACCAATTAAACGTGCTGTTTTTATTAAAAAGAAGGAAGACTCTTTTGGTGGGAAAGACATATTTAGAGTAAAAATCAATGAATTGAAAGAAGACAAAATTCTTCTGGAAAAAATATATAACCAGGTCATAAAAGCCGGATATGTCTTTCAGGACGAAATTGTCCAACATGAGGATATGAATCGGTTAAACCCGAATTGTGTTAATTGTGTAAGGGTGGTTACTTATACAAATAAACAACAAAAGTCTGCGATTTTGGGGATTAATCAGAAAACATCTTTAGGGAATAATTATGTAGATAATATAGGTGCTGGGGGAGGATATATTCCAGTCGATATAAATACCGGTATTTTAAGGGATAAAATCTATACTCCTTTTGCTAAAGGTGGAAAACGCTATTACAAACATCCTGTTACCGGAATTGATATAGAAGGGTTTGAGATACCTTACTTTAAAGAGGTTAAAGAATTAGCATTAAAAGCAGCGAGAGCTGTTCCTGAAATTATTTTAGTAGGCTGGGATATAGCTATTCAGCCAGATGGTCCGGCAATCATTGAGGGGAATGTCCGACCAGGTATAAATGATCATGAAATTGTTCAGAAAGGATACCGTAATAATCCCGTTTATTTAGATATGCTAAAGGATGCCGGCGAAAAACCTATTTATGCCCACTGAAATTATTTGTGATTTAAAGTTTCCTGAATTTGGGGGTTGATTCTAATATTTTTTGTTACTTTATCAATATTGCTTATTTGTTCCTCGCTCAAAAAGGATTTCCATTTATCAAGACTTTCAGTTTTCAATGCTTCCGGATTAAATTCGTTCTTTATTTTCAGGAAATCGCTTAATTTCTCCAGGTTCTCATCCATATTTATAAGAAAATTATCATAATCAAATAAGATATACCGTTCTTTTAATACCGACTGAAGCCTCTGAAGTTCTTTTTTGTGTGAAACCCATCTATATGCACACTTTGATTCAATAGGCAAATCCTTGAAAAATGAACAATTCTCTTCTGTAATTCCAAGAAATCTGTTGGGTTTATCCAAAGGAAGCGTTTCATACCAGTTTAAAACCCCGGGATGATTCAACATGCTTGAAACAGTTTGATATGAATTTCGGATAATACCTACGAATAAAGAATTTGGGAGTTTATTCATCAGATACTCGGCGAACCAAATTACCGGATGGGTTTTATCCAGTAAAATCTCTGCGGAGGAGTTTTTTATAACTTTTTTATACTTTCTGATCACTCTGTGTTTTTGGATATCAATGTATATTTTGCTGCTTATATCTTGCTTCACTGCAATATTTACTGAGGGATGGAATAATTTTGGATCTTCTATGTGGCCTTCTATTAAAGGGTGAGAGCTTATTGTTCTTCCCAGTAAATGCGTTCCGGATCTTCCTGTACCAAGGACAAAAATTATCTTTTTCATGTTTTTGTTTATCTGGTTAACTTATTTATTAAATAATTGTTTAGAATATTAAAACTTAAAATTTGTTTGTATTAAACTTATTCAAGTTACAAAAAAAAGGTATAGAAATAACATGAATTTCTGAAGGCTAAGCTTTATTTTAAAGTTCTGTTGCTTTATAGGAGAGATGTTTATAAAATTATTTTTTATTAAAACAACCAAGCGGCTCTTGATTTTTTATAAAGTTATAACTAATTTGAATGTGTTAATAAAGTACTATACTTTATTCTATTTCAGGAAATCTGAAACATTGAAATAGACTTACAGAAAAAATGGAGAAGTTTTATTATCGCCGTTAGATAGTCTTTCAGCAACTCAGGCCAATAAGCATTCAATTCCATTTAGGTTTTAAAGTTGATTAATCATTTAATTTTTTATTAGTATGAAGATAAATAAGGTAAAAAAAACGATTGAAGGAGACAAAGTGAAACTGAGTTCCAAAATCGAGACCAGTCAGGGAGTTGAGGATTTATGGTTTACTGTGGATAAAAAATATGAGGAATACACTGTGCATGAAACGTTGGATGCATTTTTACTTGGACTTTTTATTCATGCAATGAAACTTAATGAAGATATATATCTCGACGCGCCTGTTTCAGAGAGGCTTTATTATAACCTTACGAACAATATTATAAAAATTTATTCAGTCTTGAATCCAGACTTTCATGAGATCACAATACATCCCAAAGAATTGAATTATACACAAATGAATGCCGGCAGTAAAAATGTGGTAACGGGCTTTTCCGGGGGGATTGACTCATTTAGCTTGCTAAAGGATTATTATTTCGATGATATTAAAACACCTCATTATAAAGTAACCCATTTAATTTACAACAATGTGGGTGCACATGGTAATAATGCGCAAGAATTTTTTGACAAACGGTACGATTTTCTGAGGAAATTTGAAGAGGAAGTAAATCTGCCATTTATCAAAATTGACTCAAATCTTCATGAAATATTAGATTCTGGTTTTATGTTATCTGTATTGCCCAGAAATATTGCATCTGTAATGGTATTACAAAAACTTTTTTCAAAATATCTTTATGCTTCAAGCTATACCTATAAAGATTTTCTCACAACAGAGATTTTTAAGATAGGGTATACAGAGCCATTAACTTGTGGTTTGTTTTCTACTGAATCTATGGAGTGTGTTTTGGCGGGATCCGAACTAACCCGTGTCGAAAAGACAAAACAAGTGGCTTCGCTGGAAGCATCACACAAGCATTTGTATGTTTGTACAAACACTTCGCTCGATGAGGTAAGGAATTGCTCTGTGTGCTTTAAATGCTCCCGAACATTATTGACTTTAGAAATTTTAGGCCTTCAATATCTGTATAAAGATGTTTTTGATATAGAAAAATTCAATAAGATTAAACGCTCTTATATTGAATCTGTACTTTATGAGAAAGATCCTTTTGCAATGGAAATTTTACAGCTTGCAGCTGAAAATAACTACCGTATACCGCCAATATCAAAATTTCTGGGGAGGAAGTATGTTTTTCCAGTTGCTCAGGGTATTCGTAAGAATGTGCCTTATTCTTTACGTAAAAATGTAAAAAAAATAGTGGGTTTAGATAAATTGTAGTAGAAACAAAAAAAAAGAAAATGATGAATGTTTATGCCAGAAATACAATTAATAAAGCAGGATTTATTTTTTGGTTACTGTTATTAACTGCTTGTCAAATGGCTGGTTCAGGAAATCGTGTGTATATTGATCCGCAAAATATAAATAATGGTTCACGAAATGGAACCATTGACAATCCTTATGCCAGTTGGGAAGAGGTTGATATCACTTCGAATACTTCCTATTTTATTAAACGCTCTTCTGAATTGCCTTTATACCAAACTTTGAATATTTCCGGTAAGTCTGATATAACTATTACTGCTTATGGCGATGGAGAATCCCCGGTTATTCAGGCAGGAGCTATAGAACGAACTGTGGATATTTATAATTCTCAGCGTATCAAAATAAAAAATATCAATTTCATCGGGAGTAACAATAACATCTTCGGTGTTCGAATAAGAGGGGATAGCCATGATATCACAATAGAACGGTGCGATATAAGCGACTTTTTATGGGGTTTGCGGTTGATGGGAAATAGCCGGGAAGAACCACTTAAGGATATTACTATTGCAAATGCTTTAATTGAAGAAATCGCTGATGATGGCGTATTTGCAAGGCATGTATCCGATTTGCTTATTGATTCATCCGAGATTCGTAAGGTGAACCAGAACTGGTTCCGCGTTGGAAAAGCCGAGTCGCAATCGGCAGGAGATGGCATACAACTTGATCGGTGTAACAATTTTAAAATCAGCAACAGTAAGATAGATCGCACGGATACTGGAAATAAATTTTGCATTATAGCCAACAAATCGAAAAATGGCCAGATAACGAAAAATGATTTACAAGGACCTTCTGAAGAAGGACATGGTGGAGCTGCTGTTTATTTGGGTTATGGTTCTGATTCTGTGAAAGTAAGCAATAATGTTATATCTGACAGTCCGTGCGGTATTTACAGCCATTCCAAAAATAGTTTTGTCTATAGGAATATTATTAAAGAGAATAGCGTGGGAGCATGGTTTATTGATATAAACAAGGGAATTGTTCTGAATAATACGTTTTTTAATAATTCTGTAGCTTTAAAGGGCTCAAATTTAGAAGTGTATAACAATATTTTTTATACAGAAGCTCATACAGGAAGTTTAATTTCTCTTTATGGCTCTAGTGTTACAGACTATAATTGCTATTTTACTTCAATCCCGAAGCGATTATTTAATCAATATGGTAATTTGGAAGCATTTTCGATTCGTACAGGTAATGGTGAAAATTCATTATTTGAAGATCCCTTATTTGAAAATGCTGAAGCAGGAACTTTTGCTTTAAAGGAAAACTCCGTTTGTATTGATCGGGGATTAGATAAAAAATACAAATGGGACGCAATTTATAAGCATTATGGTGAAGGTGTTGATATAGGGGCAAGAGAGCGGTGTCCTTATGAAGAATAGATATTTTGAATTTTTTATGTTTATGGTTTGTTTGGCCTGTTCTATTGGGGTAATAAATTGTTTGAATTTACTTAATGTTTCGAAGTGTTGATTAAACCAAACAGAAAATTGATTGTTAGTTTATTATATTTTGATAATTAGTTTTTAAATCCCGATTTTTTACGTAAATTGTATGAAGAGTCTACAAATTCGAGGATGATTTTTATACATATCATTTCATTTTAAACCAATTGTTTAACCAAAAATTTCACCCAATGTATAATGATGATCAAATCAAAGAAAGCGTTTATCAGTTCATAGCTGAAAACGCATTTTCTGATCCCGGCGCTATTAAATATGATACCCTGATATTTAAAGAAGGATATTTTGATTCTATGGGGTTCATTACTTTAATTACTTTCTTGGAGGACCAATTTAATGTAAAAACTGAAGACAAAGATTTTATTGAAGAAAATTTCGAATCAATTGATGCGATTGCCAATTATGTGACTCAAAAGCTGGCTGTTAAAACTTAATTTTTATGTGCGGAATTGCTGGAATATGCGATTTTTCCCAAGAAAGCTATCACCGGGAACAAGTTTTGAAGCAAATGTTAGCACAAATACATTACAGAGGCCCCGACGAATGTGGAATTTTGACTTCTTCTAATGTTGCCATGGGTAATGTGCGATTAAATATTATTGACCTTGAAGGGGGGACACAGCCAATTTCTGACCAGTCTCAGCGGTATTGGATCGTGTTTAATGGGGAGATATTTAATTATCTTGAATTGAGACAGGAGTTGGAAGGTAAAGGTTATACGTTCAGAACAAAGTCAGATACAGAAGTGCTTGTTCAGTTGTATGCGATTTATGGGGAAGCTTGCCTGACCATGCTGAATGGCCAGTTTGCTTTTGCTATCTGGGATAAACAAACAGGAGATTTATTCTTCGCCCGCGACAGGGTTGGAATTAGGCCTTTTTATTATACCAGTCAAAAAGGATCCTTCTTATTTGCTTCTGAGATTAAGTCCATCTTACAACACCCGAAAGTTAAGCCAGAGATCAATAATAAAGCATTGTTGCAGGTTTTTACATTCTGGTCACCTTTATCACCGAATACTTTCTTTAAAGATATTTATGAGTTGCCGCCCGGGCATTATATGAATTTAAAAAATGGAAGGATTGAAATTAAAAGGTATTGGGAGTTTGATTTCTCGGGCAAGGAAAATTATTCATTTTCAGAAGCTAAGGAACGATTTGAAGAGCTCTTAAATGATGCAATTAAGTTGCGTTTGCGTTCAGATGTCCCTGTTGCTGCATACTTAAGCGGAGGTCTTGATTCAACAGCTACGACCAGTTTCATTAAAAAACTACAGCCTCAGAATCTTCAAACTTTTTCGATTGGCTTTGATGAGGCTCAATTCGATGAAACAGAATATCAGAATGAAGCTTCAGAATATTTGCAAACGGAGCATAAACGGTTTACATGTAAGAATGAGGAGATAGGTGAATATTTTGCAAAGGTGATATGGCATACAGAGGCACCAATTATTCGAACTGCTCCTGCTCCTATGTTTTTTCTTTCACGGTTGGTACGCGACAATAACATTAAGGTTGTTGTTACCGGTGAAGGCGCTGATGAAATGCTTGCCGGTTATAATATATTTAAGGAAACCGTTATCCGTCAATTTTGGGCAAAGTATCCAGACTCGAAGTATCGCCCGTTGTTGCTCAAAAAGTTGTATCCTTACATTCCATATATTCGTGATGCCAATCCGGGTATGCTAAAAATGTTTTTCGGATATAAACTTCAGGAAACGGCATCTCCTGTCTATTCTCATTTGATTAGATGGAATAATACCTCGCGAATCATAAATTATCTTTCTTCAGCCAAAATAAATGGCTATGATACTTATGATCCCGTGGATGATGTTATCAAATCGTTACCTGAGAATTTTGAATCATGGACTCCATTGGCAAAAGCCCAATGGCTGGAAATTAATGTTTTTATGTCAGGTTATTTGCTTTCTTCACAAGGCGATCGAATGGCTATGGCAAATTCTGTGGAAGGGCGCTATCCTTTTCTGGATCATCGGCTTATTGAATTTTGTGCTTCTCTGCCGGATAAATTTAAATTAAATGGACTGACAGAGAAGTATTTGCTTAAAAAAGTCATGGCGGATAAACTTCCTGAACGTATAGTGAAACGGCCTAAGCAAGCTTATAGAGCACCTATTTCCCATTTGATAAGCGAAACAGGTTCCTCTGATTTGATTAAGAGTGTGATGACTGAAGAAAAGGTGAAAAGTTACGGCATCTTTGATCCGCTGAAGGTTTTTGGGCTGAAGCAGAAATATGCACGGGGGAAAAATATTTCAGAAATGGATGATATGGCGTTGGTTGGAATTATTTCAACCCAACTGCTCTATGATCAGTTTATTCAAAACGGTGAGTCAAACCGCATAGATGCTTCTGTGCTTAAGATAAAAAAACATGTTGAGTTATGATTTCGATTTATTAATTAATAAGATTTTAATATTATGAAGACTACAATTCCTTTTACAAAAGATATCCTGAAAATTGATAATGTGGAAGCTTATATAGATACGATTTGTCAGAGAATAAAAAAAGACGTGTATTATAAATTCCGCAGAAAAGGAGGTGTTATTGGTGTTAGCGGAGGCATTGATTCGGCTACAACACTGGCATTAGCTGCCAGGGCGCTTGGCAGTGACAAAATTCTTGCTGTTATGATGCCTGAAACAGACTCTAGCCCTGAAAGTGTTGAGCTTGGCAAATTACTTGCTAAAACCTACAATGTGAAATATGAAATAGAAGATATTACTGACACTTTAAAGGGTTTCGGATGTTATACCAGGCGCGATGCTGCGGTTAAAAGGGTGTTCCCCGAATACAACCCGGGCATTCACAAATTTAAGATTGGGCTCAGAGAATCATCTATTGAAACAAACCTTCCTTCAGTGTTCTATTTAACATTGGTGGATTATGAAGGTAACGAGCAAAAGAAAACTTTGCCCGCTCCCGAATTTTTGCAAATAATGGCTGCTTCAAATTTTAAACAGCGTTCAAGAATGTGTATGCTTTATTATCATGCGGAACGCAATTATTATTCGGTTATTGGTACATCCAATAAACAGGAAATTAACCAGGGATTCTTTGTAAAACACGGA
>JBNJGZ010000018.1:22447-25246 GCA_051748065.1 Bacteroidota bacterium | reverse complement strand
GCTTCGGGGTATGAAACAAAAAAAATGCCGGTTTCAATTGCTCCATTTCAAAACCAAAATGTAGATGTGAAGCTGGCTCCAAAGGACATTAGCATAGAAGATCAACAGGAAACATCATTCAATATTTATCCCAACCCGGCAACTGATGAGTTTTATATTAATATAAATAAAAACGGTTTTATTGGTAATCTTCAAATCCGGATCTACAATTCAAAGGGTGAAATGATTAGAGCTGATAAAAGGTTTCCGAAGCAAGGGGAAATTCAGGTTTTAACAACGGATCTTCCTTCGGGAGTGTACCTTGTACAAATACAAGATAATCATACTAGTTATATTCAAAAATTAATTATTGAATAATTCAGCCTAAAAAGTTTGTCGTTTATATAAGGCAGAATTTAAACATTCCGGAGAATTTGGCTGTTTAAATATAAAACCCAAAAGAAATAAGCTATGGAAACTACAAAACTTCACAACATTGATTTACCCGCAAGTCGTATCGGCCTTGGAACATGGGCTATTGGCGGCTGGATGTGGGGAGGAACAGACGAAAAAGAGTCCATTAAAACAATTCACAAAGCTCTGGATAAAGGAGTTAACGTTATTGATACTGCTCCGGTTTACGGTTTTGGTACCAGTGAAAAAATTGTCGGTGATGCATTAAAGCAATATGGAAACCGCGATAAGGTTATTGTAACCACTAAAGTTGGTTTGGATTGGCTTAATAACAAGGTTTTTCGAAATGCATCCTGGAAAAGAGTGCGGCAGGAAGTTGAAGATTCACTGAGACGACTACAGACCGATTATATTGATGTTTATATGATTCACTGGCCGGATCCGCTTGTGCCCTTTAAAGAAACAGCTGAGGTAATGAATAATTTGATGAAAGAAGGCAAGATACGTTCTATTGCTGTGAGTAATTATGATGAAAAGCAAATGGAAATCTTTTCCCATACAGCGCCGATTCATGTTGCAGAACCTCCATATAATATGTTTGAGCGTGAAATAGAAAAGGATATTATTCCACATTGCAAAAACAAGGATATCAAATTATTTACTTACGGAGCTATCTGCCGTGGATTGTTATCCGGTAAAATGACACCTGAAACCACTTTCCAGGGGGATGACCTCAGAAAAGCCGACCCAAAATTTCAAAAGGAAAGATATGAGATGTATCTAAATTCTGTTAAGACTCTTGATGAATTTGCTAAAGAGCATTTTAATAAAAATGTTATTCATCTGGCTCTTCGATGGGTCTTAGATAAAGGAGCAGATGTAGCTCTTTGGGGATCAAGACGACCGGATCAACTGGATGTGCTGGATGAAGTTATGGGTTGGAATCTTGACGAAAACGATATGGCAGCTATTGATAATCTATTGGATGAAACAATTGATAACCCTGTCGGCCCTGAATTTATGGCTCCTCCTACCAGGGATGAAGTATGAATTGTTTTATTAAGCAGCTCTATGCGGTATAGCTGATATGAAGTAGAGGCGACTTAAGCGACGTTAGCGACTTGAGTGAACGAAGAGACTAAGAGAAGAGAGAGACGGAACAATGTAGATGAATAGATGATAAAAAACGAAACAAATGAAGATATTACCAGTTGATAAAATCAGGGAAGCTGATGCGTATACGATAGAAAACGAACCAATTGCATCAATCGATTTAATGGAGCGTGCCGGAACAAATTGTTATGAATGGATCAAAGAGCGATTAGCCTCGGATCAGAAGGTTATGGTTTTTGCAGGGATTGGAAATAATGCAGGTGACGGACTGGTTATTGCACGTCTTTTAGCAGCAGATGATGTTGAGGTGGAGGTTGTTCATTTGCAGTTCAGCGAGAAATTTTCCGCGGATTTTTCAACGAATATGGATCGTCTGAAAAAACAAAACAAGGTAAAAATAACGCCAGTAAAGTCGGAAGAGCAAATCCCGGAACCATCTGCAGATGATGTTGTTATAGATGCTATTTTTGGTTCGGGTTTAGCTCGCCCTGTAAAAGGATTGCCGGGTAAAGCTATAGAGGTTATCAACCAATCGGAAGCAGTAGTTGTTGCTATTGATATCCCCTCCGGCCTTTATGCCGATCATCCTGCAGATGAAAAAGAAGGAACCATAGTTCATGCGGATTATACCCTGAGCCTGCAGATGCCGAAACTGTCTATGATGATGCCTGAAACCGGAGAGTTTGTTGGGGAATTGTCAGTGATTCCCATAGGATTGCATCCTGGTTTTTTAGAACAGGTAGATACTCCGTACCATATTATCACGGATGAATTTAAAACGTTGCTACCCCGGCGAACAAAGTTTGCTCATAAAGGAAATTATGGTCATGCCTTGATAATAGCCGGTAGCTACGGAAAAATGGGCGCTTGTGTATTGAGCTCCAAATCCTGTTTACGCAGCGGAGCAGGTTTGGTAACGGCTCATGTGCCAAAAAAAGGATATGACATCATTCAGACAGCCGTTCCCGAATGTATGACTGTTATTGATCCGGATCAGGAGATACAGGCTAATCTTCCGGACCTTAAGCCATACAATGTAATTGCTGCCGGCCCCGGAATTGGACAGTCTGCGCAAACGCAAAAGTTAATAAAAGTACTTATCCAGGAATCTCAGGTTCCACTGGTTTTTGATGCTGACGCCATAAATATACTTGCGGAAAATAAAACCTGGTTGTCATTTTTACCTTCCAATTCAATTTTAACACCGCATCCCGGTGAATTTGACCGTCTGGCAGGAAAGTCTAAAAATGGCTTTGAACGGATTGAAAAGGCCAGAGAACTTGCGAAGAAACA